>CAVVGP010000097.1:0-14082 GCA_963747625.1 uncultured Bacteroidales bacterium
ATATGCAATTAACCCTATTTTTCGTCACTTTATTGCAAAGGATGAATACAAAAACCGGGCTTTCAGAATGTAAGGATTAAATAATAAATATAATATGATCTTCTAAAACGTTTATTATTAAAGATTTACAGCAGGTTAGAATAATAATGAAATTTAGACGAAAATTTTATTACGTATTTGGAATTTAAAAAATTTATTTTTACTGTTATTCTTATAACAGATATTGTGAAAATATTAACAGTGCCTTAGTCATCAGGATTTGCTAAACAAGGCTGGCACCAATTTCCTTTATCTGTTGTAAAAGGTCTGTAAGATCTCTTTCCGACGTGACCGGATTAATTATTGTCAGCCTTAACCAGGTTTTCTCTTCGAGTTCAGTCTGAACAATATAGAATGAACCTTCTTTGATGATAGTGCTTCTTATTTCAGCATTTATTTTGTTAAGAATATCATCACTTAATCCTTCAGGTGCAAACCTGAAGCAAACGATATTGCTTTCAGGTTCTGTTGCAAGGCTGAAGTCCTTCTCAGAACTGACCATCGATGCAAAATGGGTTGCCAGATCGTACCTGCTGTCAATATATTTCGAGTAATAATGATCACCATAGTATTTCAAAGCTGTATAGGCTATTATTCCGAGTGCGCTCTTGGTGCATTCTATTGTTCTGGTAGCACTGTTGTACCAGACATTTGCCTGTGATTTTTGAAATAAATATGATGCTTTTTGAGCAAAAGTTTCAAAGGATCTGTCGCCGTTCCTGAACATGACAAGTGTGTTGAGAGCCGGCACAAGCAGCATCTTATGGAAATCAATAACTACAGAATCGGCTCTTTCTATGCCTTTTACACGGTTCCTGTATTTTTCAGAAAAAAGAACTCCCATGCCATGTGCCCCGTCGACATGCATCCAAAGTCTGTATTTTTCGCAGAAATCCGCAACAGCTTCAAGATCATCGTAAGAGCCTGTTGCAGTTGAACAAGAGCTGGCAACCACGGAAATAATCCTTATGCCTTTATTTTCCGCTTCTCTTTTAATCTTTTCAAGCAGATCAGTCCTCATTCTGAAATTGCGATTAACGGGCACTTTTACGATTGATCCGTCGCCTAAACCCATAATTTTGACGTTTCTGCCGACGCTGTAATGGGCTTGTTCGGATATCATATAACCAGGCCTGTTGTTTTCCCTTACGCCCTCTTCCCATATATTAAAATCTGTTTGTACCTGTCTAGCTGCCAGCATTCCTGTAAGATTGCCAGCTGTGCCGCCATGAGTGAATATTCCGTCAAAACTGCCCTTAAATCCTAAAAGTGAACCAAATTTTTGTATCACATTTTTTTCCATTGCCATATTTACCGGTCCCATCTCATATATTGCTGCGCCATTGTTAAGGAGAGTCGTGCAGAATTGGACAAGGGCAGTAACAGGAAGGGGAGATGTGACCTGGTGACCAATGTAGTGCGGATGATGTATATGGATTGAATTTTCAATAATTCTCCTTATGAAAGAATCCAGTGACTCTTTCTCTCCCCCGGCCGAATCAAATGAAAAATATTCGGCCAGTTTATCAGGTTCATTCCAAGGAAGAACCGGCATTTTTTCACCTGATAAAGCTTTTTCCAGGTAATCGGATAGGGTGTCAACCAGGATATGTCCTTCTTTTCTGAAATTTTCAGAATTAAATGGGGTTGGTATTTTTGTACTGGGGTTATTCATACAAATATTTATTTCTTATGTTTCTCTGGTATTTTTTAACCACAAAGGGTAGGCAGGGTTAGTGGATTTCAAAAAAGGATAATTCTTTTTCTAATTCGGCAAAAAACTGCATTACCACAG
The DNA here is from genome assembly GCA_963747625.1 of uncultured Bacteroidales bacterium. Taxonomy (GTDB): domain Bacteria; phylum Bacteroidota; class Bacteroidia; order Bacteroidales; family VadinHA17; genus LD21. Next base: position 1,835 of record CAVVGP010000097.1, read on the forward strand.
AATCAGTCGAATATTTATCCGATTCACTATAGAAATCATTAATTTGCAGGTTATTGGTTGCCAGGTAAAGAAAAATCTCCACTACTCCACAATATCCGTAAGGATTCAAAGTCCCGAAATGATAGGAGGGAAGCTGTTCGTTATATTTTCTGAAGAAGTTGTCAAGGATATTATACCTTCTAGTATGATTCCTGACTATCTCACTCTCCAACCCAAAGACATTTGAAAAATTGACAAATCTTTTTTCAGCATTTTCCCTTATCCTAAATCCAATCTTTTCGGGATTTGTGTTACGGGTCAGGTAAATTTCTATGTATCTGAATATTCCTATGTATCCAAAGGCATCAAGATCATCAGCCACTGACAAAATTGTGAGAAGTTGATTCCCGGAGACATTGCCTGAATAATCTTTATTATCATGATTTTCAATTGCATCCAGGACGCTCTTCCATTTGTTTTGAGGAAGGCCATTGTCGGTTAAAAATCTTACACACAGATCCCTGCTATGCACTCCATGTTTTACTCCCGGATCAACTGACATGCCAATGTCGTGAAGATAACATGCTATAATAAGTTCAGATGCTAAATGTGAAATTTGAGCAGTGTTTTTTAAAGGAATCAGATTCAGTAACTCCTTTGAATATCTCCATACTCTCCTGTGGTGTTCAATCCCATGTGAAGAAAGAGATTTTTCATTATAGCTGGAAATGAAAAAATCTTCAAGGATCTGTTTATACTGATATTCTGCAGATTCTGTTGCCGGCGTAATATTCATAATATGTAAAAAAAAGCAAAAGACAGAGCCTTTTGCTTTTGAGCAGGCTGTTGGATAATAAATTAATAATTAATCATCTTCTGTGCCAGTTCGAGTATAGTTGTATCGTCGATAGTGACTATACCTCCATCTGGTCCCTGTTCAAAATGAATTCCCACACTTTGGCCCTTGTCAAAATTTCTCCCTCCGAAGTAGTTTCTAATTGTCTCTTCATTAAGGTCCAGTTTTTCTGCAATCTGTCTCATACTACCGGAGGGCAAAAGGTCTTTTATCTTCCGTAGTTCATTAAAGGTGATTGTTTTAGCCATAATATTTGTGCTTAGTTTATCAAAATAGTAGTTTATACCGAAACATGAAGCAAAGTTAAACATTAAATAGACAAATGGAATAACATTTTTATAAATTTGAGACATCCCTTATGATATATACATTATATTCTCCAAGAAGAGTGAATCCGGATCTTTTATAGAGATCAATAGCTTTCAGATTAGTGGAATGGACTTCTAATTTTACCTGTGCACCTAAGTTTTTGACGAACTGAAGAGATACCTTTAAAAGAGTTTTTGAAAGTCCTTTTCCCTGGAATTCCGGTAAGATGCCGAAATGATGAAGCAGAATCCTTCTTCCATCGTATGTCATCCATGAGGTACCACAGATCTGCCTGGGGGATTTTGCTTCCAAAACAAAGAATTTACCGCCCATTTTAAGTGTCCTGGAAATAGTCTCTTTATTATCGCCTCTCTCAGGATTACCCAAACCTGTCAATTGCCATAATTTATTTATCTCATCGAAGTCATCTTCATGATAATCCCTTATTATCAGGTTGTCATCAATATCTGTAATGTACATGACAAATTTTATTTATTCCCCAAAATCGGTGACAAAGCTTAATTTTTCAGGCAGTTAACTTTTTCAAAGGTCCGCCAATAACTCAAGAAATATTTTCAATCCTGTTTTTTTATCATCATTAAAATTATAATCAATATTCTCATGAAGATATTTTTTGAGAATTTCACCAGGGATAGAACCTGAATTTCCAAATTTATCTGCCACAGCATCAATATCATTTACTCCCAGTTTCAAAGCTTCGCTAAATTCTTTAATAAATGCATCATCAAGAATTTTATTGGAGGTCCAGCAAGCGAAAACAAACGGAAGGCCTGAATATTTTTTCCACTCATTTGCAAGATCAATTTTATATCTGAAGCTTTTTTCAAATTCAAAACACTGGTCGCCTATTAATACAACAGCATCATGAAGTCCTATATTAAGGAAATCGAATGATTTTGAAGTGTTGAACCACATGAATTCTCTTCTCCAGCTGTTTTTTGCGAGTACTTTTGTAAGTGCAACTGACGAACGTGACCGGTAATCGAGGTATATATTTTTAATATCATCAAAAGAACAATTGCTTAGCAGCATTACAGTTCTTACGTTCCCGTTGGCACCTATACAGTAATCGCTGATGATATGATAATCCTTAACTAGAGGAAGAACAGCCACCGGAATGAGCCCCAGATCAACCCTTCCATCGATTAGTTTTGCAGCACAGTCAGCAGGATGATCTGTCTCAAGAATTACCTTTTTATCAAAACCGCTTTCCATCAATCCGTAAATAAACGGATATGTATTTGCATATTTGACGGCTGAAATTCTGATTTTATCCATACCTTTTTTTTTACAACATCTAAAATAGTACTTTTGTACATATACTATAACAAGTGAAACATCAATATGACAAATAATGGATTTAAATTTTCTTACTGCCATTTCTCCACTTGACGGACGATACAGACAAAAGATTGATGAGCTCGATGTCTATTTTTCTGAATTCGGGTTGATAAGGTACCGTTTGATGGTTGAAATAGAATATTTCATTGCTCTCTGTGATATTCCTCTTCCCCAGCTAACCGATTTCAGGAAAGATAATTTCAAGGATTTAAGATCTGTTTATGAAGACTTTGATCTAGCCGATGCTGAAAGTATAAAAGAGAGAGAAAAAGTCACGAATCATGATGTAAAAGCAGTCGAATATTTCCTGAAAGAAAAGTTCTTTCAATCAGGCTGGGGAAAATGGAGCGAGTTTATACACTTTGGACTCACCTCACAGGATATTAACAATACAGCTATACCATTATCGATAAAGGATGCTTTGATAAACGTCTATTTCCCTACTCTATATGAGTTGAGAGAGACGTTGGCTGCTTTTGCTGATGAATGGAAAGATATTCCGATGCTAGCCAGAACGCATGGCCAGCCGGCTACCCCGACCAGGCTGGGCAAGGAGATTGAAGTATTTATAGCAAGGATAGATGGTCAGATCAAGTATTTCGGACAAATACCCTATTCGGCCAAGTTTGGTGGAGCAACAGGTAATTTTAATGCCCATAAAGTTGCATATCCCGACATTGACTGGATTTCATTCGCAAATATTTGTCAATGAAGAACTGGGACTCGAACGTTCTCATCCTGCGACACAGATCGAACATTATGATAACCTTGCCGCTTTATTTGATAATATGCGACGGATAAATGTCATACTTATTGATCTGGCCCGTGATATCTGGTCATATATTTCAATAGATTATTTCCGGCAAAAGATAAAAAAGGGAGAGATAGGATCATCAGCAATGCCTCACAAAGTCAATCCAATCGATTTTGAAAACGGTGAAGGCAATCTTGGATATGCGAATGCAATATTTGAACATTTTTCTATGAAGTTGCCCATATCGAGGCTTCAGCGTGACCTTTCCGATTCGACGGTATTAAGGAATATAGGCGTTCCGATAGGCCATTCATTAATTGCATTTAATTCTCTTTTGAAAGGTCTTAATAAATTGATAGTGAACAGGGAAAAAATAAACAGCGACCTGGAAAACAACTGGGCTGTCGTTGCAGAAGCTATCCAGACTATACTGCGAAGAGAGGGTTATCTGAATCCATATGAAGCACTTCTCGAACTTACACGAACTAATCAGAAAATCACTTTTGAATCAATAACACACTTTATAGAAAACCTGGACCTGAGTGACACTGTAAAAAGCAGAACTAAAATCAATCACTCCTTTTAATTACACAGGTTTTTAAACAAACAGATACCAGATGAAGAACCTCAGATTGCTGTTAAAATATTTTGCACCTTATAAATGGTCGGCAGTAAAGAATATCATTTATAATATTTTAAGTGCAATTTTTGCACTTCTCACTTTTACTCTGATAAAGCCATTTTTAACGGTTCTGTTTGATTTTGGTAAAGTTGTACCAGTGACAAATCCAGGACCTTTCCAATTAAATTCCCACTACATAGACGTTTTCAGTAAATATTATCTTTCACTTTTTATTGAGAAAAACGGACAGACAGGAGCACTGTTGCTGGTAGTACTAATTGTAATATGTGCCAGCTTTTTTAAAAACGGTTTCATTTTCCTTGCCAATAACTGTATGGCATTTATCAGGTCAAGTACGGTGCGTGACCTACGTAAAAAACTTTATCACAAGATCCTGAGGCTTCCATTGTCTTACTTCACTGATGCAAGGAAAGGTGATGTCATGACAAGAATATCGAATGATGTCCAGGAGGTTGAGATTTCAGTAATGTCTTCATTAACAATGATGTTCAGAGATCCAATCTTAATACTGGTTTTCGTTATTTACCTTTTTGTATCGAGTTATGAGCTTACCCTTTTTGCTCTGGCTCTTCTCCCGGTGAGCGGATGGCTGATAGGGCGGGCAAGCCGTACATTAAGATCATCTTCACTCATAGGTCAGCAAAATCTTGGACGACTTCTTACTATTGTGGAAGAGACACTTACAGGTCTGAGAATAGTCAAGGGCTTCAATGCTGAAGATAAGATGAAGGCTCAGTTTGCTGAATCGAATGAAAAATACGCAAAGGTTTTCAGAAGGGTAATCCGAAAAGCTTACCTTGCATCTCCCATAAGCGAATTTCTTGCAACAATAGTTGTGATGATTCTCATGTATGTAGGCGGAAATCTTGTTCTTAATGGATCGGGTAATATGACACCTGCCAGTCTTATTGTTTACCTCGTAGTTTTTTCCCAGATTATTCAGCCGGCCAAGAATATAACGACTGCATATTTTGCTATCCAGAAAGGAATGGCTTCTATTGACAGGATAGATCAGGTACTCGATGCTGAAGAGACTATAACGGAAAAAGCAGATGCAATCGCCGTCAATGGTTTTAATGACTCGATTGAGTTTAAAGGAGTATGGTACGCATATAATAACGAACCTGTATTGAAAGATATCAACCTTAAAATTAAAAAAGGTCAGACAGTAGCTATTGTCGGCAAATCAGGAGCAGGAAAATCTACTCTTGCGGATCTTCTTCCAAGATTCATGGACTGTGACAAAGGTGTTATTCTGATTGATGGAATTGACATCCGTGACCTGAAGATTAAGGACCTTAGGAATCTTATGGGAATCGTAAGCCAGCAGCCAATACTTTTTAATACTTCTTTCAAAGAAAACATAGCATTCAGCTTTAAAACCGTAGAAATGGATAAAGTTGAAAATGCATCCCGTATCGCAAATGCTCACGATTTTATAATGGAGACTGAACTTGGTTATGAGAACTTTGTTGGTGAATCAGGTAATAAGCTGAGCGGAGGACAGCGCCAAAGAATAAGTATAGCCAGGGCTATTATGGCTAATCCGCCAATACTTATCCTTGATGAAGCTACATCTGCACTTGATACTGAATCGGAAAGGCTGGTTCAGGATGCAATTCTTAAACTGATGAAAAACAGAACTTCGTTGGTAATTGCACACCGTCTTTCAACTATACAACATGCTGATCTTATCGTTGTTATTGATGAAGGCAGAATTGTTGAAACCGGAACGCACATTGAACTGATGAAGAAACAGGAAGGGGTTTACAGAAAACTGCATAGTTTTCAGGCTATCTGACAATTATTGATTTATAATATACTAATAGGAAAATAGTTAATTAACGAAAGCACGGGGAAAAACCTTTTCAAAGCTCAGTGTACAGAAAAGTTTTTACGAGATGTACCTTCGTGTTTTCAATGCTAAAAATATAAGAATTATGAGAAGTACTCTAAAATTAGCTTTCATTCTGATCTTGATGTCAATGACTATTCTTTCGGTCCAGGCTCAGAAAAATCATACTTTTAAACTGGGAACCACCGATTTCCTTCTTGACGGGAAGCCCTTTCAGATAATAAGCGGCGAAATACATCCTGCAAGAATACCATATGAATACTGGAGGCACAGGATCCTTATGGCAAAGGCAATGGGCTGCAATACAATTTCAGCATATGTTTTCTGGAATTACCATGAGTCAGAAGAGGGAGTTTTTGATTTCAGTACAGGAAATCATAATATCGCTGAATTTTGTAAAATTGTTAAAGAGGAAGGGATGTGGCTTATCCTGAGACCAGGTCCATATGTTTGTGCAGAATGGGATTTAGGTGGAATACCCTCATATCTCCTTAGAATACCTGATATTAAATTAAGGAGTCTGGACCCCCGTTATATGGCAGCAGCAGAACGATATATGGCGAACCTGGCAGCAGAGATAAAACCGTATCTGGTAACGAAAGGCGGTCCGTTGCTGATGTTACAGATTGAAAATGAGTATGGCAGCTATGGAAATGATAAGAAATACCTTCTGAGGTTAAGAGAAGTATGGGCATCACTGGGCATTGACGTCCCAACTTTTACAGCTGATGGACCTACCACTGCAATGTTAGAAGCCGGAACTCTTCCAGGCAGTGCTGTAGGGCTTAATTCCGGCAGCTCACCTGAAGATTTTGCCCTGGCTGAAAAAATTAATCCGGGCGTCCCTGTTTTCAGTACCGAAATGTACCCAGGCTGGCTTACGCATTGGGGCGAAAAATGGGCAAGACGCGATACAATTGATTTATTAAAGGAAGTGAAATTCCTCATGGACAACAAGAAATCATTTAATATCTATGTAATTGACGGAGGAACAAATTTCGATTATACTGCCGGCGCTAATTCAGACGGAAAAGGGTATGAACCTGATGTTACCAGCTACGACTACGATGCTCCTATTAATGAGCAGGGGCTGCCGACTCCAAAATACATGGCTCTGCGAAGGCTTATTGGTTCTTATCTTCAACGGTCGAAAAAACTTCCCACTATGGCTGATACTATACCGGCAATTGATATAACTCCTCTTGAAATGAAATCATTTTCCAGTATCTGGGATATCCTTCCTCAGCCTGTGATATCAGTTCAGCCAAAAACATTTGAAGTGTGCGGGCAAGACCATGGTTTCATGGTGTACAGAACTGAACTTTCAGGAAATAAGAGTGGAAAGCTTATAGTTACTGATATTCATGATTATGCAACAGTTTTTCTGGATGGCAAGTACATTGGAAAACTCGACAGGAGAGAAGGGATTAACTCAATTGATTTGCCTGCGGGCAATGTGGATAAACCTGTTCTTGATATATTGGTTGAAGCAATGGGACATATTAACTACGGGAAAAATATGATTGACAGGAAAGGTATTACCGATAGTGTGACACTTAATGGAACAACTCTTATTAACTGGAAAATGTACAATTTCCCAATGGACAGGAAGTTTATCTGGGAACTCAGATCATCAGGGACATCAATAGACAGGCCAGGTGTATTTTTCAGGGGAAGTTTTGTTTTGTCACGAGGTGAAGGAAATTTGTATTCCGACACATTTATTGATGTCTCAAATTATACAAAAGGAATAGTATGGATAAATGGGCATAATCTGGGGCGCTACTGGAACATTGGACCACAAAAGAGGCTCTATTGTCCGTCTACTTACCTTAGAGAAGGCATGAATGAGATTATAGTTTTTGACCTGCATCAGACTGAAGCAAAAACTGTCTCCGGTGCAAAAACCATGGAATAATGGCCTTTGTTCAACTTTAAAAAAAGGCTTTCTGTCACGAAACAATATCAGTTCATCTATCGGATTTTTCCCCCGTTTTGTGAACCGTTATTTTTGTGACTGGCTGCTTTAAATATTTCTGGTCAGTCGTGATTGATTTGTTTTTAATAAGCAGCAGCTGACAAAGTCAGGTAAAGGATTATACAAAAAAGGTGCATTTTTATTTTGCACCTTTTTGCTTTTTCAAACTTTATTAAATACCAAATATTCTGCAGATATGCCTTTCATAAATATTCTCATATACGCATTCAAAAATGGTTTGCCCGTACTTTTCCAGGAGACTGAAAAAATCCTCTTTCTTTTGTGATGCAAGCTTATATGCAACATGCATCAGTTGCCTCATGTCAGGATTATAATTGGTATTTCCAGGTATATGGTTCAATGCATCTGCAAACTTATCGCTGCTCCATCCCGAAATTTCCTCTCCTGAAGGAAGCGCCGATACAGCAATGTCAATAACATCTGCATAAGGTGCACACAATTCATCAATTTTCTCAAGAGATTCAGTATAAATTTCTTTGACAAAGTCGAGGGCATCGCCGCCTGATAGTGCCAGACCGATAACCTCTTCGAGCCAGGTAGTACCCGCTGTTTTCAGATGTATTCCTTTGTCATATTTTTTAATAATTGTACCAATATGCGGATAAACAGCGAACTTATCTGATCCTGAATGAATGCTCATTTTCAGGTTTTCGGGCAACCCGAATTCACCAACGGCATACTCTATTACCTTAAGGTCAGATTCAAACTCTTCAGCAAATAATAAAGGATCGCCGGCATAATTTACCCCCTTATTGAATCTTCCCGGAAACTTAGGAGCTAATGTCTGAACCGGAATACCAGCATCCGCTAACATTTTAAGTATGAAAAAAATTTCCGCCGGTGACTGTGACCAGGGTACCTCATCAATTGATACTTCAGTGATAAAGGTTCCATACCCTTTTCCTTTTTCAATTTTCCTGTAAATATCCCGTGCCATCATCACTGAAAACAGGTATTTTTCTGTGATCTGTTTTACCTGTGCTGCAGGAGTATGAAATGACAAATTTGTTCCTTTGATTTTCAGCTCTCCAGTATACTTTTCAACTCCCGACAGAAATTTATGGATATCTTGCTCATCAGCCTTTTTTCCGATATAAGATGCCACATCTATTGTAAAGAAATCGGAACTTTCAATATAACGATCAACAGTATCTATATTAATATGGTCAGCATCAACGAAATATGGTTTTTTAAATCCAAGTTTTTTTGTTGCCGTATCTGCTTCGATTCTGACATCGGCAGGCAGGGTTCCCGTTATATTGTGTTCGCGATTTGATTTATTCCAGACCGGTGTTATTTCAATGCCCTTTTCAGCTGCATCAATGATTGCTTTTAGCTGGGCTGATCCCTGGTGTCCGAATCTGTCGCCGATTCCAAATGAATATTTACCCAGAGCTTTCATTCTACCACAAAGTTACACAAAGGTTAACACTAAGTTTCACAAAGGATTGGAAGTAAATCATGTTTATATTCTTATAAAGAAATCTACATTTTCAGAAGTAACTACATCCACAGGCAGATATTCGATCCTGTCAGGTATTTTATGCATCGAGAGATATTCGAATAACTTTTTTACACCCTTGTAAGTCTGTTCTTCAGGCCTCTGACCTATTAAAAATTTTGTAATGCCAGACTTAAGGAACTTCACATTTGCATCCAGCAGGTCGTATCCTATGAGGTTAACAGATTTCATGCACTTTTTCTCAAGGTATGACGCAATGAGATATGATCTTGATCCGGTTATAAAGATTGAATTTATGTCAGGGTTTTTCATAAATGCATTATCCAGATCTTTTTTAATGGCCTCAGCAGAAGGGTCAGGAATATTGAGGATGATTTTCCTTCCTTTGTTTTTACCTGATTTATGGAAATAGCTCAGAAATCCTTCAGTACGCCTTGTAAGATGATGTACATTGAGTATATTCCTTGCTATTGTCACCACAAGGATGTCACTTTTTTCTGCTGTTATCATATCTGTAAGCTGACCAGCGACTCTTCCGCTCTGAAAGATATCTTCTCCTATATAAGCCAGGAACCCGGCATTTTCAATATACTCATCGATAAGCACATAGGGTATTTTTTCTTTTTCAAGCTGTGCACAAAAACCTACAGATTCTGACTTGAAAATAGGTGCAAGAATGATTCCATCGGGTTTGAGATCCAGGACAAAACCGGTTTTCTTCTGAAAATCATCCTCACTTTGCATGTTAAAATTTACCTGACTTAGTATTACAGGAAATGATTCCAGCTCATCTATTGCCCGCATCATACCAGCAGGATGTTTTTTCCAGAAGGAGTTGTTTTCTGACGGTTCGGGAAGGAGGGAGACAAGGTGAAATCGTTTCTTTGATTTCAGTGCCTGTGCCATAACATTTGGCGAGTAATTGGTTTCTTTCAGGATCTGCTGAACATTCTTCTTTGTCCTGGCTGATACCTCTCCTCTGTCATGGATAACCCTGTCGACAGTACCAATAGAAACGCCCGCCATAATGGCTATATCCTTTATTCTTGTTTTTTTTGAAGGCATTGTTCTATCGGGGTTCTTTAAGATTAAATATGGCCTAGGAAAGTATTTTATAAGCTGTGCTAATCAATAACCACTTTTTTGATTTTTGGTGCAAAGACATTCATAATGATCCATGCCAGAATATAAGAACAGGCGGCTATGGTAAACATTATGGTATAACCAGTCTCAATATGTCCGGATTTTTTAAAGAAGTCAAGAATATGGCCAGCCAGAACAGATATAAATGCTCCGCCTATGGCACCTGCCATTCCTCCGATACTCGTGACAGAGCTGACAACACTTTTTGGGAAGGCATCTGATACGGTAGTAAAAATATTAGCCGACCATGCCTGATGTGAGGAAGCAGCCAGGCTTATCAATGCAACTGCGCCCCATGTGCTGACTCCGGCAGATTGTGCAAAGAAAACAGGTATTACAAGCAGGGCAAATATCAGCATTGTATATTTTCGTGCGTTAAATGGAGTTGCTCCTTTTTTTATCATATAGGATGAAAGCCAGCCACCGCCAATACTTCCTACAGTGGTTGATGAGTAGATAACAACAAGAGGAAGTCCGAATGATTTAATATCAAGACCGGCTCCTCTGACTGTGGAAAGCCAGCCTGGAATCCAGAAAAGGTAAAACCACCATATAGGGTCAGTCATGGCTTTCCCAATAAAGAAAATCCATGTATGACGATATTTAAGAAGTTTTATCCATGGAACTTTTTTCTCGCTTTCATTTCTTTCATCCTGGTCGCTTCTGATCAATTCTAATTCCTCCTGCGACAGTTTTCGTTTCTTTTCCGGAATCTCATAAAATAAAAACCAGAGAAATATCCAGATAAATCCGATGCCTCCGGTAAGTATAAAAGCTGCCTGCCATCCCCAGGTTATCACAATTGCAGGTACTGCAAGAGGTGCAACTATTGCACCAATATTTGTTCCAGAGTTGAAAATTCCTGTCGCCAGAGCTCTTTCTCTCTTGGGAAACCATTCAGCTATTGCTTTTATTGCTGCCGGAAAGTTTCCGGATTCACCGATGCCTAATAATCCTCTCCAGAAACCAAAGCCGAATACCCCTTTTGCCAATGAATGACCCATAGCTGCAATACTCCAGAGAAGAACAGAAAATCCGTAGCCTCTCTTAGTGCCAAATTTATCAATCAGTCTGCCGGCTACCAGCATTGAAACACCATAAAACAACTGGAAAATTGTTACAATATTTCCGTATGCAACCTCTCCGATATTCAGATCGGTTGCGAGCAAAGGTTTTAAAATGCCGATAACCTGCCTGTCGAGATAGTTTATAGTTGTAGCAAAGAATATCAGTGCACAGACAGTCCACCTGTAGCTACCTGTTTTTTTGAATTCTGGCATATCAGGATTCGATTCTATATATTGTTATCAAACATTATATGTTGAAGAGGCTGTTGTTCCTCCATGGCCTGTCCAGTTTGTATGGAAGAATTCACCTCTTGGTCTGTCAGTACGTTCGTAAGTATGCGCTCCAAAATAGTCGCGCTGTGCCTGCAGGAGATTTGCAGGCAGTCTTTCGCAGCGATATCCATCGTAATATCCGAGTGCTGATGAGATTGCCGGAATTGCTATTCCATTTAATGCAGCAGCAGAGACAACGTTTCTCCATCCGCTCTGAGCCTTTTCAATTTTATCTTTAAAGAAAGGATCAAGAAGAAGGTTAGTCATAGACGGATTACCAGCGAAATGCTTCTTTAATTTTCCCGAGGAAAGCAGACCTTATTATACACCCTCCGCGCCACATAAGAGCGATACCTCCATAGTTCAGTTCCCACTTATATTCTTCTGCGGCAGCTTTCATCAGAGCATATCCCTGTGCATATGAAACAATTTTAGAGGCATAAAGTGCCTCTTTCAGATCATTGATGAATTTAACTTTGTCTCCTGTGAATTCCGCAGCTGGCCCAGTCAGTATTTTTGATGCCTCAACTCTTTCATCCTTTATGG
>CAVVGP010000098.1:0-20722 GCA_963747625.1 uncultured Bacteroidales bacterium
ACCCCAAGCAAAACGTAGAAATATTGAGGAGTGAATGGTAACATTAATATGCACAATAAACTCGTAAAGGATAAAACCGGAATTACAAAAAACCACTTTGGTTTCTTAATGTGTTCATCCTGAAAGAGTGACGTAATAAAGTAGGTGCTGTCTCTGGATAATTTGTCCAGATGTACTTGAAGCTTCAATCTCAGATTTTGATCTTTTTTTATCTGCTCGATTAGGTTCTCCTGTTTAATAAATTTGTCACCATCTGAGGGAATTGTCCTTAAGGTGTTATAAAGAAATTGTTGTCCAACTTTTGATGTTGTCCTATCTACAAACATGAATAATTCATTAAAATCTAAATCATTACAAGTTTTATCAGACAAAATCTGAAATGCACTTGTATGATCCTTGTTTCTGAAGTACTTTTCAATAGATTCAAAATAGAAAGAGTCCTTTTTTACTTTACCAAATGATTCTATGAGCCTTTTCTTGATTTTCTTTTTGGTTTCAAACATTGTATTCGCTATGCTATTATTGTCAAGGGTTTAAAAAATTCAAAGTCAAGGCACGATTTTTTTTTTAGCTGTTAAGCGTCTATAGTGTTTAAGTCCCAGTAGATGGGCAGGATTTGTCATGTCACGATAAATTGCATTCAATGATTCTGAGAATCTTGTTGCTTTTCTTCAGCTTTCAATGGTGTATTCATCCAAAATCTTCCTGATTTATCAGAGAGGGAAATACAGTTCTTTTCAAGGGGCCCATAGAGTATAAAACAATTATTCTTAAATTCCAGAGGCTTATTATATTCCTGTACAAAAAGTTCCCTGAATTGACGAAATTCAAGATCTCTTCGTTTGTCAATGATATTGCCATTAATGTCTTTCAGGTTTTTATAAGTTATTATAGTGGAATCAAGTTCATTTTTCTTGAAATGGTCATTTCTAACGGTTATAAATAAATTATGTCCATCAATTTTTATATATGTAATCTTTGCCTGTCTTTTACCAACAGAAATGGCATAATTTTCCATCCTATTTCCTGAAACCGGATCGATCTTACGGTTGAATTCAGCTAAAACAGTCACAGGAGGACTGTCAGGAAACCATATATTTATCCACCATCCTGATTTCAAAACTTTAAAGTAATCATTGTCACTCGAATCAGGAACTATAAATGTATTATTTAACGTTATGTACTTAAGACACATTTTGGAACTGACCGCTGGCTCATGCCCATATTCAATCTCAATATTGAAAATCTCCTTTTCCCTTTTATCTGAATCTAAATAAAAACCAGAATACTCAAGTTTATGTATCGAATAATCATCAGGTTGAATGAATATTGCACCCTGATAGATATCCTCTGTGATCTTACGTTTTGCAGTGAAGTCGATTTTATATAATAATGTATTTCCTTCATAAACTCCGATCGGCGTTGAAAACCAGTGATTTTTGATAAAATTTTGAGTCAGGGTATCAACAAATGAAAATGTTCTTTTATTAAAATTTCTGATTGCATCGTGCCCCAGCAATATTAAAAACTCATTGCCGCATCGATCACCAACAGTTGCATGGGGTATTCTTTTATACCAAATATCAGAATGATCTGTTTCCGGAAGATCATAATAAGGAGTAATATTCTTTCTTAAGAAATCCATATTCTTTTTGAAATCAAGTAATCTGTACTTGTTCGAATCTGATGGATACTCAAAACCCTTATCCAGAGTCTGTATGATCGCCTCGTTAAGATTAAGATAATTTATGCTGTCCTTCAGATAATCGCGGTAATAGGATACATAAGTGAACGGTACGGTCGGATAATTTTTCTTAATATTTCTGAATGCCCTGGCCATTATAATTTCCGGGCTGAGTCTTTTTTTCTGGCAGTTACCCTGACCTCATTCAGTCTATAGATATTGGGTACAAGCTTTAGATTGTTAATTCCGGTTGTTTTTAAAACACTGAAATCCACTGAAAGCCTGTAATATCCAATACAGGACACAATCAGGCTGTCGGACTGGAATCCGGGATTATTCAAAATTCTGAAATCACCTTCAGCATTTGAAATAACGCCAACCTGAGATTTTTTAAGATATACTGTCGCGTATGGTACAGGATTGGATGTTTTAGAATCAATAATTTTCCCTCTGATATAATCAGGCTGCTGGCCGTAAATCACAGCATGACTAATCGAGAGTAGGAAACCAATAAAGATTAAGTGTCGTATCATCTCCTTTCAATTTAAGTGGAACCTATGCCTAATAACTCCTTTACTTCGTTTTGAAACCGGAATTTTATGATAATCATTCGTCAGATAGAAATATGTTTATTACTTATAACAGACAAACAATTTTGTCAGACTTATTAAGTTAATCTTCTTAATGCACAGCCCCGTCAGTCACAGAAGCATTTCATCAACAATCTGGTGCATCCTCAATGTTTAAAGGCTTTTGTCCGACTCTTCACAATTCATATAAAGTTAGACAAAAAACTGAATAGCTATAAGATAATTACCGTGGAATTTTACATTGGTGGATATCAGCCGGCACAAAAATGGCTGAAGGATCGAAAAGGAAGAGGATTATCCTATGAGGATATCCAGCATTACCAGAAAATCATTGTTGCACTGGCCGAGACTAACCGGTTGATGAAGGAGATTGATAAGATTGAAATTGTATAGTGAACGATGGAGGATAGTGCTTTTCATAGGACCTTCCGTGTTAGGCCTAGTTATTTTTATTTTTAGTTTGGAATCTAAGCTTGGATAGCAATGTTTTGTCTTCTTCAAGTTCAGGCAGTTTTTCAATAATTGTAACAAGTATTTCAACCGCACCATAAGCTTTCTTGTATTCTTTTTCTAGTTCAGTATTTGTAATTGTCATTGAATCAGCATCTGGTTTCTTGAGTTTAGGTATTTTCCCTGAAAGCTTTGTTCCAAATATTTTAGAGTCATCCCACCTACCCCAGCAGTAATGAGCGAATTTATTTCTGATTGTTTTGAGACCTTTTATTTGTCCTAAAAGATCTTGAATACCCTGAATGGTTTTTTGATCAATTAATTTATAGCTATACCTTTCTTTATGAATATCTATGGCATTTTCTATTCCTTCAATAATTTTATTTGTTGTTAGTAAATCATTATAAGTCCTACCTAAAAATTCTGGCATTATTAGCATTCTGCTTAATAGATTGCCTAATAAGAAATCCAAATTTGAAAACTCAGTAATTACTTTACCGATAAGTTTGTATTGGTCATCAGTTAGATCTGAATATTTTGAAGAATGATTTATTGGCATTTGGATTAATTTGAAGATTTATATTGATTGTCAAAGGTTTAATAAGAGATCGCCAAGATTCGTGATTTTCTATTTCCGTGTCATGGTGATGTGCTTTCATAGCACCGTCCGGGTTAGCAACGTTTTATTTAAAATCGAAATATATCTCGAAAACTTTATCTTCTCTCTTTTTTATTTTAATGGGTACTTTAAGTAACAAAAAATCATTAAGTTTCTCCCAAAAAATAAAACATGTTTCAATCTCCGGGTGATTTGTTAAGTAATTAAGGATTTTAAGTCGTAGGTTAGTGTCTTGTGAGATTGCTTTAGATAAATCGAAAATAGAATTCTTTTCATCAATTCTATTATACTCCTTAGGGTTAAAAAAATAGCAGCCCAAAGTTATTTCTTTTAAAGCTGAGATGTCATATGGGAATTTTCTATTATGAGGTGATTTTTGAACAGACCTAAAAATTGGAAAGGGAACTTCCATTTCATTTGGCCCAACTACAAGTAATCTCCATTCAGATTCATGTTTCCAGTTTATTTCTTTGTTGCAGATCTGATATATAACAGGTAAGAATAATTCTCTTTCGATTGGAATTTTATCAAAGTCAACAGCATATCTTACTTTAACAGGTCCTTTAAAGTTTTTGGGTAACTTTTTTAGGTCGAGTTTAATTTGAAAACCATTAAGCTTTGAGTAATATGCCCACATCTGAATATTCGTTGGTAAATCTGAAAGTGCTACTATACCACATTTTGAATACATTATTTGCCAGAATCCTTCAATAAACAGGTCTTTAAGATCTTGTTTTTTAGAGTAGTACATATCCTTTATAGAAATGCTTGAATCTAATGATTCAAGGATTCCTAAGAAATTTTGATATACATAAAGAGGAGTTGTATCAAGATTGAAGATATTCTGATTACAGTCATAAGGATCATTGAAATGCCTTGGGTGGGAGGCAAAAATGTAATTATTTATTAAAGAATCAACTCCATTATCACTTAATGAATAATATTTATAAAGGAAGTTTGGAATTGGTGTCTTATCCGGGTCAATGACTTCAATCTCGAAATCATTATTTTCTTTTTCATAGAGCCTAAATATCCAATCCTTATAAGGAAATTCTGTTTGTCTCATATATTCTGT
This sequence comes from uncultured Bacteroidales bacterium, assembly GCA_963747625.1. Lineage (GTDB taxonomy): Bacteria > Bacteroidota > Bacteroidia > Bacteroidales > VadinHA17 > LD21. Next base: position 4,419 of record CAVVGP010000098.1, read on the forward strand.
ATAGAAGTTTAAAAATTAACCAGCGACTCGATTGTTGCCTAACGGCTGCGTGTATGAGCCGTTGCGTGATTCAAAGCGTTTTGTTATCTAAAACCACAAGGCAACCGAATGAGCAAACATTAGCAAACCCACTGCCAGCAATGTCTAATACACGCTGTTATGTGTAGGTGGCATATCCGAGAATGTTATTCTTCATCAATAACTTCCCATTTTTCTCTCCATTGTTCAAGCTTATTAACATATATTCCTCTTCCATGTTTTGGCAAATAATCTCTTCCCCATTTCCCCCAAATATCTTTTTCATTAGATAATAATGTTACTCCTCTTAGAACAAAAAATTCAGGTTTCTCTCCAGCATTGTTTGTAATAACAAAAACATAGATAGAATCTTTTCGAACTATATCAGGATCAATCAAGAATGCGTTTTTTTTCTTTAATGATTTTACTGAAATTGAAATAGTTTTGCCAGATTCAGGGATAACTGCAGCGAGATCAACACCAATAGTTTTTTTTGTTCCTACATTTCCAAGTAGCACTTCATATCCAAGCCTTGATAATTCAGCTGCTACAAGCATTTCGCCTGCAAATCCACTATTTTTGTATTTTCTAATCATCTCAATTCGTAATAATATGTAATACCCACTTGCACATAACGTTGGCGGTATGAAATGTTGGGGAGTTCGGACCTACGAACCTATCAACCGATAAGAACTTTGCCAGTGAGCGATGCGCTTGGCATACCACTAAAACCCCAATGTTTTATGACCGCGTGTTGCAATATATTTTTGTTAAATTGGATAATTTTTAGTCTCACCTAATTCTTCAGATTTAAATTCTAAGTATTCAAGTTTATTGTCTTTATAATTAATTACGTACTTATTATCTATATTTATTTTCATATCTTTTTTATCAAGTTCAAATTCGGCTCCCACGTAAAATCTTAAATATTTATCCACATATTCAGGTAAAATTGCAATGTTATTACCTTTATATTTGGATTGTACTCCTGGATAAACAATTGCTTTATAACCTTTTTCTTTATAAAAATCAAAGACGGTATTTGATATCAAATATCCATTTACGGGTTTAGGCTTTCCTAATTCGTTAGTGATAAGTTTTAATAGTTCTTTTTCAGTATCTGTAAGGCTCTTGTAAATAGTATCATTTTGAAATCCACAATAAGCTTCTTTAATCAAAGAATTTCCACAATATTTTTCATCAAACATGAATAGAACAGCTGTAAAAGAATCAATTGTTATCCATTTAGATGTTGTAAATTTAAATTTACAATTTTCTTCTCAAATAAATCCTGCTCAATCTCACAAGCCAAGAAATACCAGTAATCTCAGGTACGTCGAGGTCAGTAAATGCCCCATAAAATAAGGATTCTGAATCATTATTAAATCGTCCTTGTTTAGCCAAATGCTTTATTTTATCAGGAATATAAGAGAGCCTGCTCAATTCAAAAGGCATTTGAGATTTGTCAACTTTTACAGCTCTTTCAATATATGTGCCTTTATTAACTGTTACTTCTGGTACTAATAATTTTTTAAATATTGGTATAAGTATGTTCTCAAGGTTTTCTTTTGTAACCCTTTGATTTTGCTCAACTATTGTTTTTAATTCATTCGTATTCATCTTAAGGAGTGTGTTTTGTTTTTTTATATTGCTGCCATACTAAATAGCGTTTTATACACAGTCTAATGACAACTTTCCCATTAAAGGTAGGCATATAAAATAGATTGACTGACCTGATAATTATGAAATTTGTTTTTATTACGCACCTTATCCTGGTTAAATTTTAAATTGGAGGGTATCAACCGGCATAAAAATGGTTGAAAGCCGGAAAGGGAGAGTTATAAACAGAAAATTCTGGATTTCTCCAGACTTCTCGCTGCATGGCGATGTGCTTTTCATAGCACCGACCGAGTTAATGGTTCGGTTTGTTTTTTAAGTCTTCCCATTTTTTCTTGACGTCTATTTCTCCCTCAAAGTATATTGCTTGATCCTCCTTTTTAAAAATTTCATATGATGGAGCGATTAGAATCTTTCCAGAGTCTGGGTAATCACAAATATCGAATCCTACGAAGGATCTAATATCTAGATATGTGCAAGGTTCTGAAGTGTGATTGTAAAACTGATGTGCGCCATATTCGCCCATTTCGAAAAACACTAAATCGCCTGAAGAAACAATGTCTAATCCATTAGGTGTTCTTAAAGTCAACGATCCTGAGATAATCATGAACAACTCTTCTGCAAACCTGTGAGAATGATATGGCGCAGAATACTGTCCAGGATTAAGTAGCCTCAAATCGAAGTTTAAATTTTTGGGATTCAGACCTTTATTCTTCCTTGAAACATCCGAAAGTAACTTGAAATTTTCAATTTTGTTTGGGTCTTCTTGAAAATTTCTGTCTTCACATTTTAGAATTGTTGCCATTTTTATCGTAATTGAAAAACTTGAATATAGGACTTTTTATTAAGTACCGAGGATTAAAAACTGAACGCTAACGACCCGGCGGTTTGAGTTGCCGTCCGTGTCGAGGTGCCGCGTTTTTTGACAGTCTCGAAAGGTGGACAAGAAACTAAAGCAAAAAGCATGACAAATAACTTACCTTTATTGTCCGTGTTAGGCTTAGATTTTAATTCCCCTTGCATCTCGGGTAGCATTTTTAATAAAGGTTGTTTTGCTATCTGTATATTTTTCTCTGTCATTTTTAAACTCTTCTGAAAGTTTCAGTTTCAGCTTTGCATAATCATTAGCTACCTTTTGATTTTTTCTTAGATAGTCACGAAATACTATTTCGTCCCAGTCTCCAGGATATCTAACATGAACATGAAATGTTTGTCCTGTGATCCCTGATGTTGAATATCCTTTAGCAAACATCATATGTGGTGCCGGGTTTTCAGGATGTGGAATATAGCTGTAATTAATTTTTTTAAGGTGCTCAATTAGGAGATCACAATTTGTGATTTCCAATATTTCAAGAATTAAATCAATAGTTGGTTTAGCACAAAGTCCAGGTGCAGCTGTACTTCCGATGTGTTCAATCCTTGATACTAATTCTTTTCCGACAACTTCTATAATATTTTTTGATTCGATTGATGCTAGTCTGGGCCAATCAGGATTGTAGTCAACTATTGTTATTGGAAATAGTTGTCCAAGTTCATCAGTTGTTAATTGGTTAAGATCTTTTGTCATTTAAAGTCAGGAAGTCGTCTCGACAGTGGGAACTATATTAAGAGCAGTATACCCAAGAAATTCTCGTTATGTGCAGTCAGTCAATAATTTAAGCCTAACGGCCCGGCAGTTTAATAAGTTGGCGTCCTTGTCGAGGTGTGGCGTTTTTTGCCATCCCGATAATTAATGCGCTGCCCCGTCAGTCACAGAAGCATTTCATCAACAATCTGGTGCATCCTCAATGTTTAAAGGCTTTTGTCCGACTCTTCACAATTCATATAAAGTTAGACAAAAAACTGAATAGCTATAAGATAATTACCGTGGAATTTTACATTGGTGGATATCAGCCTGCTCAAAAATGGCTTAGGGACCGTAAAGGTAGAGTTTTATCTTATGGGAATATTCAGCACTTGGGATGGACCATTGACTGCAGCATTTGCATTGTATTTCCATTATCTTGAAAAATAGAGGATTCCATTGTCTGCAAAAGAAAGGTTTAAAATATCATAGTTTTATCCTTTTTGTTAGGTTATCTAAGATATTTTTTAATTCATCTCTTACAGCCCTCCCTAAAGCAGTCGGAGCAATATTAACATGCCAACTAAGTTTTCCTCCAAGGGGAGCAACCGGCCTATAAAAAATATAATCATTTGAAGCTGGAATATCTCCAATAGGTAATGAATAACCTAAATATGATTCGGATTCAGGTATTGAATCGATCGCTTTCTCGATGAGATGCTGATCAAGGAAGTTAGTACGAGCGTCGGTTACAAAATTACTAATATATGAAGCAGTCGAACCACTCAATACAGAAATTGGAATAAGATCATAATATATTTGAGATTGCTCTGCTTCTTCGTTAATTACTGAATGTTTTGTTTCGTATAAATTTTCAAGCCTGGTTTTAATCTCAACTGAATTCTCAAATGGTTGTATCCAAATTCCACTTTCATTCTGTTGAATTTCATCAATTAAGTCAAATGTTCTGATATCATCCGTGAAAAAAGGTTCAAACTGATTACCTTTTTTTGATTATGTCTGCAGCTTTGTCGTTCATTAAAGATATCTTTTCTAATAAAAGCCATAATATTTTTCTTTGTTTCTATCGCTTTTCGTAATTCAGCCCATGTGATTGATATGGATGGGTCTTTATAATATGGGGCACCATATCTGGTGTCAATTACAATTAGGAAGAGATCACATAACTCAGCATTTTCAATGCAAACATCATGTCGATGTGTTTTTGCCTTTATTGGAAATGCAGCTCGATCACTTAAAAGAATTTCATGATTAGTTTTTATTAAATAATTTTCAATCTCAGCGCGGAGGTCTTTTAAATCATAACATGTTGATGAAAGGAATATTTTCATAAGTACATCATTTTAGATTATACTCCTTATCAAATTTATATCTTATCTAAACAAAATGCAACTTAAAAAACCATCCACCCAGGCTTAACCCAGGTGGATGGAATCTAGCATTGTTATTTCTCAGTGGTTCTTGAGATTTTAGAGTTGAGAGGAACCATCTCAGAATTACAATAAAAAAGATGCAGCATGACTCAACTTTCCAATATTATTTTGAAGTAATAAATGTAATATGCTGTTCCTTTTATAATGAACACTTCCTTGATCTCCACGGTTAACTTGACAGAATCGACATATACAAATTCCCCTTGTTTGATTTCAGGAAAGTCCACTAGGCAGATGACAAAAAAAGGAGTAAATATCCTTCGGAGGGTACCATTCTTATCAAGGACTAAAAGGCTGTCTGAAGATACCCATTTTAAGAGCTCATGTAGATATTCATCTCTACTCATAAAGTTTAATATGAAAAATAAAAGAATTTAATAGCCCAGCTACTGGGACACGATAGAGAAGACACTTCATGATAAAAACCATGAATGTTTCTTATCTCGGATATGATCAACAAGGCTATTTATGAATAATATAGAGCCTACATTTCGGTCAAGGAAAGTGTCAATATAGCTTGACTTGGTGGCCCCTGTAAAAAGGTTGTATACTTTCCAAAGGTTAATATTCCCAGATTCCTCTCTGCAGAATGATTTATCTTCATAATAATCCCTGCCAACAGTTGAAATCTGCGTATCTGCTATTGGAACCACAGTATCCAAAGCTTTCTTTGTCTTTGGTGGTAGAAACTGATATAACCTCGACTTTCCAACAAGTTGTGCAAACTGATGCTCAGTAAGAGTATATTCGGAAAGAGTTGCTAAATTATTGATCTGCCTTTCAGCATCAAACCTTGTCAGAAGCTGAAATACCCTGTTAAATAACTCCTGAATTGACATTACCCTGAGATCATCAAGAAAGCCATCTGTTGAAATGCAGAGATTAATACAGACATGGTTTTTAAAGCCAATGAACACTTTAAAATGCTCTTCGGTCTTCTTTCCATACAGGTTTTCAGAATTGTAAGCTCGTACTCCTCCGATAGAAAGGGAAAGCTTGTTTCCATTGACAATTGAAGTTATTCCTGGCACTTCATATAGAAATGCCATTCTCTCATAGTAGATAGTCTTCTCTTCTTCAAGTAGTGCATCAGCAGGTTTACCCATTGCTTCAGGTATTCGTCCTTTAATGGGATGACTTATCCTGATAGCTGGATGAAGTATATTCTCTGCCGAAAAGAACTTTTCACATGCCTGACCTACTGTATCAATAAATTCAGAATGACTTACTGTTGATTCATTGTCTTTTGAAAAAACCGGGATAATACATTTATGCTTCAACTCTCCATATGAAATTGGCTGAGTGTTAGCTAGAATAAACCTGTTGTCTGATGTTTCAACAACTTTGGCTTCATCAGGCACAATCGTGCTTTGTACATTTATTAATTCCATTTCATTAAATTTTAAGGATTAACTACTGGATCTGTTACAATACCCTCAATCTCTTTCTTTCTTTGAATGCATAAGGGTTCAATCTTAGTTCTGATTGTTGGATATTTAATTATGATATTCCTTAGCTCCTGTACAGTCTTGGCTTCATTGATTTGTAGCTCAACTTTCTTGATAAGATCTTCACCAAGGCACCAGATCTTAATCTTGCTGCCAGTCTGTTCTGTTATCAGAAATGGTAGAGGATTAGAGAAGAGTCCTGTTCTGTCTTTTGAGACTGTTGCTTGGTGCTTAATATCAAGATCAAGGACAACAGTAAACTCATAGTCCATCCCATCCCTGGTAACGCCTTTCAACCCAACTTTCTCAGGTACCATTTTTCCATTCTTGTCAGTAAGAACATAATCCTGTTTGGATCGAATTGTGGCAATTATGTGAGCTGGTGATTGAAGCATTTTCTGAACAAAAGCATTATGCCTCGGAGTAACCCTGTTCCAGTTGGTAAAGGAATTACCTGGCATGTTGGCATGCGATTCAATTATACCTGAGCTACCTTCCCATTCCTGGGAAATACTATCAATGATTATTACCTTCATTCCAGCCTTTTCACAGGCTTCAAGAGCTTCAATATACCTCTCAGGAGAAAATGGCTCAGAAAGGCTTAAAACATTGTAGGAGCCCAGATGTGAATAGAGATGAGAGGAATTATTCTCTGTATCAACAATAGCTATCTGATTCCAATTACCTACAAGTCCATATGCTAATAGCAACGAACTGTAGGTTTTACCTGATCCAGATGGACCTTGAAGAGCAAGCTTAATTACAGCTTGTTTCCGTTCTGCTTTAACTAATTGTAATTGCATAACATTAATTTTAAAGTTTTTAATAGAAAAACGAAAAGGGGTTTTACACCCCTTTCCACTAGAGAGGCTCTACAACCTCTGATTCAGCAAGTACCTTTTCTGTGATCGTTTCACCCTCTTTCAGATACACCCATCTGTGATTGAGAGTTATCACCTCGCCAGTTTCCTTGATGGTCATCTCATAGGGTTCGCATTCAACCTTCTGAACAGATCCTGGGATCTTTGTTCCAATTAATTCCATACATGTTTCATTGTCAAAGGTGCTGGTCACCGATGCCTTTTTGCTAGTTGCATAGTACCTGCCAGACTGTTTGGACTTAACCATTTCGATACCGCCTTGAATAATGAGAGCATTGAACTCGTTTCCGTCTTTGCTCACTCTTGTTTTGAAATCAATAATCTTTACCATTTTTTTAAGTTTTTAGTGAATACTTTGTCGGAGGTGAATCCCCCAATCAAGGCTTGGGAGGGGTGGGGAAATGGGATACTCTTGTACTCAAATTCAATTCCTTGGGAATGCTGAAACACTATAAAATTTGACGGGGGTATTCATTTTTACCTTAAAAAGACGGGGGCTTGTATTTGAGGTTCAGAAAAGGGGGGGAGGATTATCTATTGCTAGAAGGGACTTCATGGCTGCGTTTTCAACCAAAGATTATATTATAATAATGTATGATGATTTTTAAAAATGAAAAACCACCCGAAAAAGGTGGTTTAATAATACATCTACATTCAAATGCACAAGGTTGTAAGTATTAAAATGTTCCTGATTAGGTATTAATTGCCCACTTTGGTCATGTTGGTCAGACTATTAAAAAAACTGGACACACTAATGCACTTATTATCAGTCATTGGGCGCATTGGTCAGTGTTTTTCATAAACTATTTATATATTATCTAGCCCTTCGTAAGATATTTATGATATATCATATAAAAAAGTTATAGAAAAATGCTGACCATATTGCCCAAATTCTGATATTCAGCAAGATAGCCTGACCAAAAATGGTCAGGTTGGTCTTACCTTCTAAACGCAACAAACCTTCGATTACCAGTATGTCCCTCCTCGAACTTTAGCCCCTTATACCGGGCATAACTTTTCAGATATCTGTTCAGATCGGTATTCAGGATCTCAGGTTGTCCTTCACAGAATTGATTGTAATCAACGTATAATTCGTATTTGAAGTACTTGGTATTAATTTCTAGTGTCTTGGATTCAATCCATTCAGCAAAATCACCCGAGGTACTCGAAACGAACTTCTTATAATCAACATCTTCACTGGCAGGAATATAAACTCCGTTTCTAAGATAATACTTAACACATTGCATAATGAGGTTGTCAAAATGCATCCATTCTGTTGTATTCCAGTCAGTAAATAATAAATGCCCAAATTCATCTCTGGGAGAGAATTTCTCAGAATAATAGTTTGAAAGCTCATACTCATATTTCCTGGCTTCATGCGAGGAGCCACTCCCCTGCACTGTGTAATTTGTCGTAATAACAATCTTTGGGCTTTTCTCAAAAGGGATAAAGTATTTATTGGCATACTTTGCTTCGATTGTTATCCCTTCTGTTATAAGGCTGAAGAACAATTCAAAGTCAAAATCATTCGGCACATCATCGATTAAAACAATATCTACATCGGAATCTACATCAGAAAACCTGAACCTGTTTTTTGTATCGAATGTTTTACCATCCTGAATTGAAACTTTGTGAAGCTTGCCGAGTCCTTTTACCAATAATCCTTTACCAGTTCTCCCTCCAGGCTCATCCGATAAAGATGCATCCATCAGTATTAATGAACGAGGATTCGAGCAATCTTTATAAGAATGTAACATGTAACCAATTAATGTCATCAGGCTTTTAAAACGATCTGGATTGTACTCAAACCGACCGTTAACCTTTGATCCAGAAATGTTCCTAAGAAAAATACCATATTCAGAATTATCAAATTCTTCCATAGGGCAAGGAGTGAATTCTCTGTTTATCAAACGTGATTTCCATACATAGCAATCAGTAATATCTGAATCTGTTAACGAAATAGTATCGGCTGTTACAGTTACAATTCCATTGTTATAAAAGAACCTCGCACTATTTGCTGTATCCGTTATAATTGGCTTATCGAGCTCCGGCAGCAATGCCAGGATCTCTTTCTTGGTCAATGTTTTAGAACTTATAAGCTTTGCAATAAGATCTTTTTTTAATTCGCAAGGAAGCTGTTCTTCATTGATTATACCATTTTGTATTGCTCTAACGGTTTCTGTATGAATTCGTGTAGAAATGATCGGCTCAACGATCCATTTATCCTTAAAAAGATATACAGGTTCAACTGTTAAATTGTCTGTTTGGTAATAACTTGCAAATCCTATACTGGATAAAAAATCGACAAGTAGTCCTTCATCAATTGAGACAGCACCTTTACTATTGAATTTCCAAAATGGTTCAATGTTCATAATCGTATCCTTCCCTCAGTTAAATGAGTCTTTAAAAACAGTTCTCTTTCCTCTTTTGGATAGAAGATTTTTTTATTGATTTGAATATATCCAATCAACTTCTTCTCTCTCCAACTGGCCAGAGTGCGTTCAGAAATCTTCCAGTTTCTGACAACATCGCTTCCGTCCCATAAATCATCCTCCGATTTAATTGTCTTTTTTAAAATGTCAAGATCTTCCTTGACTGAATTAATAACTGAAGCCATTTCTCCCAGCTTCAAATTGAATAGATAATCATTCACACACATTGGCCTCCCCACCATTAATCTTGTTTTTCTCAGTAAATTTCATAATATCCTCAATATCATACAGCCATAATCCGTCAGCATTTATTGCTGGCAAATGGCCTCCAACTCTTAGTGTCTGCAACTTCGCAGCACTAATTCCACCTAACATTTTCCTGACTTCAGTACTTTTTAAAAAGCGCTTTTCTTCATGTTTTACATTTTCTTTAATAGCCTCTGCTACAATTCTTTTTAATTCCTCCCAGTCTGGTTCTTTCAATACGATCTTTTCACTCATTTTAACATAATACAATTTTAAATTATACTTAAAACATACAAAACAAATGCAAAGATAAGTGAAAGACAGTCAATAATATACCGCTATTTATTATTGATTTGAAATGTGGAGTAGCAATTAAATTACTAACTGGGTAACAAAAGAATATATAACTATGATTTTTTTAAAAGGTGGATTAAATAGGCGGAGGATAAAAGCGGAGAGACAGTCAGAGGAATAATCTAATAGCCTCATTTAAAATTCGAGTTGAAGAAGCAGCTATATCATCGTCATCCTTAATAGAACTAGGAGTGAATTTTCCATTCACGGTAAAACATCTTAAGTACGTACCCATTTCCCTTCATTGGCATTCTCAGTACCAATACCATCAATGCGATCAACGAAATGGTGCAAAGTATTTTTATTTTTCCAATTTACTTTGTTCCTGATGGATGCACCTGAAAAAACATTTTCAAAGACCACATATGGCGTATCTCTATCAATATACGGGTGATCTTCATTAGTTAAAAGAGCATGAACAGCCCTAAGATTTACTGTTTTCCCTTCTTTGATTTCAAAAGATTCATGCAAAGGAGAACGTTTGCCACGTTTACTTTTAGAAGGGAGCAAACCGTTATAACCTAAATACTTCTTTTGATCTTTTTGAAATTCGTTTCTAAGAAAATTTATATTTCTTTTAAGGGCTCGTACTGCCACTATTTCATCAAGGTCTTTATTAGTAATAATTAAGTTATCTGGGAGATATATAATTCCTTCCGATGATTCTTCAAATAAGTCTGTAATGAGCATGTCAATTTTTGCAATCATACTATCTAAATAACCTATTTTTTCTTCTCTTGAAGTATCTTGATCAAGTAGGGTGTACCGCTTTTCTGCAATAACCTCCGACGCAATTGAGGTTAGATTTTCAGAGTATGATTCAGTACTGGCACCAAAAGATTTATAAAACCTTTTAATCGAGGAATGAGCAAATTTGACATATTCCTCCCAACATCTATAAGGCATTTTTGTTTTAAAGGTAAAAAGAATCTAGCTAATTTACACTCGAAGCAGCTTTTGGTTCTTCTTTTTTCTCAAGCAAAGCCTTCATATCATCAGCAATTTTTCTGTCCACCACTTTACTATAAATCTGCGTGGTCTTGAGGTCTGAATGCCCAAGCATTTTTGAGACTGTTTCAATGGGCACGCCATGAGAAAGGGTAATAGTCTGGCAAACGTGTGTCTGGCGAGGTGGGTAGTTAAATTCTTTTTGATTTCACATAGATCTGGCTGATCTCTTTGATATGAATTGTTCTTGATTACAATAAACAGGAAGAATTTTCTTTTCTGCTATACAAATGGGATCGGAGTTATATTTGTCAAGGATTTCCTGTGCTTTTGGCAGGATTGGAATGCTTGATCTTATTCCTGTTTTTTTACGATTTATCACTATCCATCTTTTACTATCTATACCTATTTCAATATTATCTTCAGTTAATTGTGCTATATCAATGTACGACAACCCAGTATATATTTGAAAGATAAAAACATCCCGGGACTTTGGTTAATCTGCTTATTGCAAATTTCTTTTTATATAATAAGTCAATTTCTTCTTCAGTCAAATAGGTTCTATTGGGGTTTATATACTGACAGCTAAAATCCTTAAATGGATTTTGGTAAATCCATTTGTAACTGACAGCTTTATTTATAACTCTATAAAGATTTTTAATATCCTTGGCTGCAGAGTTTTGTTGTAATCCCTTAATTGACTTAAGATAAGAATAGTATGATTCAATAAATTGGTTATCAAGGTCAAATAGACGAAAATCAGTTTTATGGTATTTATATAGAATAAATGCCTTTAAGCCATTCAGGGATGATTTATATCTTTTAACTGTGTTAGCTGCATAATCAATTCCAATCAACTCCTCAATTTTATTAATATGAAAATCATAAGCATTTATAAGAGTCATTTGATTTTGACTTTTACCTTTCAGTTCATTAATAATCTGATGTACTGAAATCATTTCATCTTTGGTGTCCAAGCCACTGAAATACTTTTCCACTTTACCAACCAGATTATTCAAATGTGAATTAATTACTCTAGCAGATTCATTCCTTCCGGCAACTTTTTCTGATGCTTTGTCCCAAAGGCTTGTGCTGATCCTTCGATTTGTAGAAATTTCCGCTCTCTCTCCATTTATCGTGATCCTTAAATAAATAGGAGTTTGTCCATTACTATCTTTCTTTGATTCTTTCAAATAAAAGTGACTTACAATTTTGTTTTTCATATTACTTCATTTAAACGGTCTCGTTTTTTATACAAAGGTATCCTGAATTTAGGGTATTATCCTATGCAGAATACTGCAACTAAGTGCAAAATAAACAGACTGTTACAGAGTTTAGCGAGACCTTTTAAGAGCTTAAGTTCAGGTCTCGAAAAGGACTCCTTTTTAGGGAGTTCTGGCACACATTTTGAGTACCTGTTAAAAAAGAAACCGCCTGAATTCCTTGAATTTAAGCGGTTATGAAAAAAATGAGGTCATTCTTTGTTGACCCACCTGGGCTCGAACCAGGACTCTGCGGAACCAAAATCCGACGTGTTGCCAATTACACCATGGGTCATTGTTCTACTAAATGAGCTGCAAAATTAGAAAATATTTTGGAAAGTGATCATCAGCTTAAGAATTTGATGAAGCTTATACCTTATATGTATTAAACCGGGTTTGCAAGTATCTTCTCATACCTGGTCCTGTTCATCTCATCCACCTCAACAACAACAAACGGGCATTCAACGAGCGATCGTAAAATAAAACCCAGTTCACACATATCTTCATCACCATGTTCATAATACCACCTGATACTACCATTCATGGCAATTTCCTTCATCTCCGACAGCTCTTTCAATATGGTAAAAATCCATTTTATTGAACTGGTATTAATATATTCAAACCCCAGATCGATTTTTGATTTTCCATTATAATCCTGTACATACATTGATATCCAATCCTGGACTGGCCTGTAAAAATCGTTGGGATTTTCAGGTATTGATCTTCCCATAATAAAGAGCTTCCCCGGCTCCAGAATTATCCAGGGTGTTCTCTTTGTTGGATTATGTTTAATACTGTCTGGATACATTTTTTACAGCCCTCATGAGATAATCACCTGTTCTTCATACAAATATACGTCAGGATTGATAAATATTATTATCAAATCCGCCGATCATTTTAAACCGGAATCTGTAAAATTAGAAAAAGGCAGGTATTATCCAAATGTTATTGAGTGACATTCTGATTAAAAAGCGTCGGATCATTCTCTTCCCATAAATGTGGGATGCTCCTCTTCAAATCTTTTCAGAATAGCTTTCATAACTGTTTCCCGGAGAAATTCAGATTTGTTTTTTACCCGGTACCTGTTGCAATAGATGCCCAAAGCCCTCATTTCCCTGTTATTCAGCATAAGGGATAGACGATTTGTACGCCTTAATCGGTCTTCCTTATAAACCGAATGTCTCACACTCATGAACTTTGGATCAGACAGCTAAATTAAAAAAACAGATTTTTAAGAAACTGATGCCGGAAAATAGTTTTTAACATAAAAAAAACGGCTGGCTTCTATATGGCTGGCTATCTGTTATTTATACTATTCACAACTTTTAGTGAGTAAAAGATGTATATATGGAAATACACAACCCCTGATCCTCCAATGTTAAGATCTCTTTATATATATAAATCTTTCCACTTCTCCCCTTCATTTATCAGCAACGGTTCACCGCATTCAGGTCAGCAAATGCCTCTTTAAGCCGGGCAATAAATGATTCTTCACCTTTTCTCAGCCATACTCTCGGATCGTAATATTTTTTATTTGGTTTGTCCTCTCCTTCCGGGTTCCCGATCTGACTCTGAAGGTATTCCTGTTTTTCCTTTGAATATTTATTAATACCGTCCCAGAAAGCCCATTGCATATCTGTGTCAAGGTTCATTTTTACAGCACCGTATTTAATAGCCTCCGTAATCAGATGTTTTTCTGATCCTGATCCTCCATGAAATACGAAATTGACCGGATTGGGCCCTGTTTTAAATTTCTTAATAATATAATCCTGGGAATTTTTAAGAATAATTGGCTTGAGCTCGACGTTTCCCGGTTTATATACACCGTGAACATTACCAAATGATGCAGCAATCGTGAACATATCGCTTACTTTTAAAAGTTCTTCATATGCATAGGCCACATCTTTCGGCTGTGTATATAAACGGGAACTGTCAACACCCGAATGATCTACCCCGTCTTCCTCACCGCCGGTTACCCCAAGTTCAATCTCAAGAGTCATTTCAATTTTGCTCATTCTGTCGAGGTATTTTTTACAGGTTGCTATATTTTCTTTCAATGGTTCTTCTGAAAGATCAAGCATGTGAGAACTGAACAGCGGTCTTCCGTTGGTTTCATAAAATTCTTCACCCGCATCAAGTAATGCATCAATCCACGGAAGAAGTTTTCGTGCCGCATGATCAGTGTGCAGTACTACAGGAATACCATAATAATCTGCAACATTATGAACGTGAAGAGCTCCTGAAATGGCGCCGGCTATCGCACCAACCTGATTTTCTTTGGGCAAACTCTGTCCCCCGAAGAAATGTGCACCGCTGTTTGAAAACTGGACAATGACCGGAGAATTTACAGCTTTTGCAGTTTCCAGAACAGCATTTACAGAATTTGTTCCAACAACATTTACAGCAGGAATTGCAAAATCATTTCTGTTCGCATGGTCGAAAAGCATCTTAACATCATCTCCGAAAATCACTCCCGGTTCCAATTTTAATACATTAGTAATCATATTATTAAGTGTTTAACTGGTATTTAAAGACACGCTGTGTAACAAGTTTAATTAAATTTAAAATCTGCACGCCCTGCCGGTGATATGTAAAAAGAATCAATATCTTAATTCGTACTTTTTCAAAAAAAATTTAATCTCTCGCAGATATTTTTTATCTTCGTAAACTTATTTTAAGATATTTCTATTCTGTTACTTATAAAATGAAATTAAAAAATTAATAAATTTAACAATCTAAATTTAACCTAATTTCTTTTAGGTTATCTTGAAAAACCAATTAATTAAATATGAAAAAAATCCAATTATTAATATTTATATGTCTGCTTTCTTCACAGGGTTTAATTTTCTCACAAAAAAAAGTCTGGTCGCTCGAAGAATGTATTAAATATGCCCTTGACAACAACATTCAGATAAAGCAGCAGAATGTTCAGACTGAGGTTCAGAAAAATTCTCTTGACCTTTCAAAGTTGCAATTGTTGCCAACCCTGAATGGCCAGGCAACACATACTTATTCTTTCGGACGTGCTCTCGATCAGAATACCTATCAGTTTTATAATCAGACATTGCTGTCAGACTATTTCTACCTCGGAGGGTCAGTTCCAGTATTCAACGGTTTGCAGAATTATAATTCAGTCCAGAAAAATAAAAATCTGTTGCTGGCCAGTCAGCAGGATCTGAAGAATATCAGCGACAATGTAGCACTGAATGTTGCACTTAATTATCTTCAGGTACTTTTGAATAAGGAACTGGTCGCAGTTGATCAAAATCAAGTAAATATTTCTTTACAGCAGATTGAAACAACCAGAAAACAGGTTGAAGCAGGAAGTGTTGCCAGAGGGAACCTTCTCCAAATACAATCCCAGGCAGCACAGGAAGAGGTCTCTCTGATAACTATGAAAAACCAGCTGGAAACATCTTACCTTAATCTAACCCAGCTTCTTGAACTTAAATCACCGGAGGGTTTTGAAGTTGAAGTGCCTGTCATCAATGTTGATAACAAATACCATCGTCTCAGGTAATATTGATGACATTTATGAAATAGCTGTTAAGAACAGGCCTGAAATAAAAAGTTCAGAGTTGAACCTTACAGCGAGTGAGTATGGTCTGAAAGTCGCAAAAGGCGGAAGAAGCCCTAAGATTTCTTTAAGCTATTCTTTAAATTCGGGCTATACATTACCTATAATCTGCCTGAAATTGATCCTTCCAATATTCCTTTTAAAACCCAGATAAAAAATAATAGAAACTCCGGTATTGGATTTACGATGAATATTCCGATTTTAAACGGATGGCAGGTAAATAAAAATATATCCAACTCAAAATTAAGTGTTGAAAACAGTCAGTATGCTCTCGAAGGAGTAAAAAAACAGTTATATAAAAATATTCAGCAGGCTTATACCGATGCTGTTGCAGCGTTGAAGAAACTTAATGCAAGTATCAAGGCAGTTGCTTCGAGCGAGGAATCCTTCAGGTACACTGAACAAAAATTTAATGTCGGAATGGTCACTCCGGTTGACTATAACACTGCAAAAAGCCAGCTCCTGAATGCCCAGTCTGATATGACACAGGCAAAGTTTGACTT
>CAVVGP010000099.1:0-23854 GCA_963747625.1 uncultured Bacteroidales bacterium
TTTTAATTGAATCGCTTAAAACCTCCAGGGATGTAAGATCAATCAGATTGATCGGTTTGGCATCTATCACAATGATTCTAAGATCAGGCTTTGACGCAGCTCTTTTTGCAAGCTGAACACTGAAGTAATTTGAATTAAAAAACAGAAGTGCAGAATCAAACCGGTAGATTAAAACATTGCTTCTTAATAATTTGGCAGAATCAGCAGTATATTGCGAAGCAGAACCTTTATCAGCATCAAAAACCATTTCAAACTCTGCCGGTGTTGAGGTTTTTGAAATCAGCTGGATAAATGAAAGAATAAGAGCAATCAATATTCCCTGGTAAACACCCAACAGAAGGACACCCAGAATACAGGCCACAAAAACAAAGAATTCCGTCCGGTCGGAATGTAAAATATCAAGCCCTGCTCCTCTTTTAAACATCCCAAGTGCGGAAAAAACTATTATTGAACCGAATGTCACGAGAGGTATTCTGGCAAAAACACCGGGGACCAGTAATATCACCAACAGCATTATGGCAGCAGCAACAAGATTTACCACCTTTGTTTTGCCTCCTACAGCAACATTAACAGCAGTTCTCGAATCCGCCCCGCTTATAGGGAATCCTTTAAAGAAACCAATTAAGAGATCAGCCAGACCCAGGGCAAAAAATTCCTTATTCGGATTAAAGCCTTTTTTGTCTTTTGAAAAAGCCTGCACAACTGGTATTTCGCCTGAAAAGGAAACAAACAGGATAGCTGCCGATGCAACAAGAATATCGGGGAAATGTGCAAAGAATAATTTAAAATCGGGAAAAATTATTGAGGGATACGGGTTTTTAATTTCCTGCAAAAAATGTATACCAAGTGATTTGAAGTTTAATAACCCGGCTATAATTGCTGTAAATATCAATAGGAATAATTGTGAAGGGATCTTAACGGAAATTTTCTTAACCAGATACAAGAATAATATAGAAGAAATTCCAAGTATAAAAGTTGGCCAATGCACCAGGTCCAGCTTTTGAAATACTTCAAATATTTTCCTGAAAAGTCCTGTTTGCTCTAACTGAAGCCCGGTCAGCTTTCCTAACTGACTCACAATAAGCACAATTGAAACGCCGTTCAGGTATCCGATTAATATAGGCTTTGAAAGAAAATTTGAAATAAAGCCCAGTTTCAGGAAACCAGCAATGAACATGAGTATCCCTGTTAAAGCAGTGACCATCATGATAAACTGAGGGGTTAAACCGTTGTTGCCGGCACTGATTGCAATAACCGTTGTAGCGAACAAGGTTACTGTGGCAGAGTCAGGACCTATTATAACCTGCTTTGAACTCCCGAGAATAAAATAGGCCAGAACTGCAATAATAGCAGTATATAATCCTGATTCCGGAGGCAGGCCTGCAATTTCAGAATAAGCAACACCAACCGGTATTGATAATGCTGCTACCGAAATGCCACCCATTATATCGTTTCCGAGAAAATTTAAGTTATAGGTTTTAAGAAAACTCATCTTAAAAATCTTTCTAATTTATAATTCCACTTTAAAACTTAATTCGTTCAATTTTCCTGAAGATTATTAAAATCCATTAACCACAAAGGGGCACAAGCGTTAAAAAACAGCCCGGTCGGCTAAGTGGCCGGATTGCAGGGGTGGAGTTAACACAAAGGTCACAAAGAACTGAAAAATGGATTTTGCCTTTGTGTACTTTGTGCCTTCTTAACCTCCGTAGCTTCAGCGAAGGAGGTCTTTTGTGTACTTTGTGGCTAAAATGAACATTCCCAAAACCTTTATCATTTACCCTGCAATTCGCTCAACCAGTTTCAACATCAGTTCGCTGAAATTAAGCTTCATGAATACAAATGGTAAAAATGGCACTACAACACTGAGTGTAAAAGCAATAATCAGGTTTCTGCTGGCAGGTATAATTCGCATACCCTTAATGACATTAACACTGTTAGTAAGGTCAGCCAACGATTGTATATCCCCAGTACCTAATTGTGATTCGCCAGTTACATCCTTATCCCGTAGCCATTTTTTATCAAAGGCTTCCACATAATGGTTAGCCATTACCATATATTCATCAAGTCCGGTTCTCTTGCATTCCAGAGGCTACCTGAAAAAATAAACAGCGGCCCAATAAAAAACAAGAGATTCAGTAGTAATACAAACGGAATAAAATAATACAAGGTTTCAAAAGGAATAGATCCGGTACTGATTTCCTCGGCAATAGATGCGGCCTCAAGTGCTGATAATGCGAGAGCCAGCGGAGTAAAATGCTGCTGCACTACCTCCAGATAACCCAGCCCTCCTGCTCCATCAGGATGGATAGGGAGTAGATGCAGGCGAATTCTGTTCAGACTGTAAAGAAAGTAACACCAAAGCCCAAGCTGCCAGATCCACCTTAACAGGAGAAACCGGAACAATGGAAGGCAAAACCAGACATAAAAAGCATTTGCCATGTTCACATTTCCAGCCTGTGCAAATATCCAGGCTGCACTTGATGTTCTCCCATGTATTACTGCACTAAATCCAAAATGAGGAATTACAAACGTGAATAGAATTAGAAGAGCTTCCACCAGCCAGAAGTTTTTCACCCTGGCGATTCGGCTCATGACTGAGTTGAGGAAAGGAATATCTGATTCAGAAACTAAACCTGAATTTGTTATATTACTTATGAAATCCGCCATCCTTGGCGCGATCCATGTTTCACACACAAAAAACAGGGGTATGACTACTAAAAACCTGACATGACCAGCAAGAAACTGAAGGGAAAATATTTTTTCGAAAGAGCCCTGTAAAAATGAAAGGAATACAAGTATTAGCCATATTGTAACACCAAGAACCAGCCCAAGTCTTATACTGTTTGTTCCTTTTTCTTACCAGACCCAACCATGCCCCCAGTTTGTACAGTGGACCGCCGAAAACTGAAAAATCAGAAATATTGTGATCCGTCTTTATATCATTTGCCATGTCTTGCTGTTGTTAAATCATCTCAATTTTAATCTTCAGATTATCAGCTTATTTTAATAGCACGAATTTCATCAGCGCGCTCATCAACAGGGATCTTCCGGCAATTCTCCTTTTGTCTGGAACAGGAAGATTCCTGAGGTGATCCATGATTGCCTGCCATTCCTTTATCTCGCGTATTGCACCATCAGATGTCTCCGTCGCCAGACTTTCCGTGTCGGTTGTGCCCTGAGGCAGCATCATTTGTGCTGTATTACTCTGAGGAATATCAGCCAGGGCTTCGATCCTCGATTTAAGAGGCTCACCATATTTTTTCTTTGGCACAACTGCAATTTTGCCCCCTGTAAGTTTGGGCAGAGCAACTATCAGCGGGACCAGCATAAGCGGACATGTGAAGCTGTACAGGCGATTATCCTCACCTGAAATGTCAACAGGGCTGTAGCCCCTGTCAGTATCCCCAATCTCTATTTTTGTTACTGCATCGTACTTTGGTCGTGATAAGTTATAATAAAACCGAATTCCGGAGACCCGCGGGAACCATTCGCCTGGATGAGTAGGATTATCAATAAGAAAATATTCAAGTAGATTTTTTAATTCTATTCCTTTGAAAAAACCTGTCACCAGTGCGCTTCCTGCAGTATCATCTACAACACCGGCGCCGAGGGGTGCCAGAGCAAAGATATCATAAACTGTTTGTACACCAGATTTACCACGGATAAGGCTGGCACGCATCAAACCATTAACACTAAAACCAATGTCCGCTTTTGTAGCCTCTCTGAAAGCGTCAGTACAGAGGTTGGCAAGAATAGTACCAGCAGCAATATCAGTGAATGCATTGGGCAGATCGCGTGGTACAATTGCCAGCGGCTGGTCTATACTGTATCCGCGCGAAGCGAATACTATTTGGGTGACTGACTTCTTGAGAATATCTATTTCTTCTGCAATGTATTTATCTCCGGCAATAGTATCGTCAATCGGATAAACCTTATATGATGCCACAGTAAGTTTGCCGTCATCAATCGTGACAACCAGTTCACCAAGATCCTCTCCGTTTTTACCGGCCTGAACAACAGGTGTCCGATCATTAACGATAAGCGGCTCCTGCAGAAGTGTGTGGCTATGTCCACCAATAACAACATCGATGCCAGGAACCTTTTTGGCCAATTGCACATCATCTCCGTCACTGAATTTTCCGTCGGCGCCTTTCATCAAACCACCATGGCTAAGTGCGATGACCACATCCGTTTTTTCGGTTTCGCGCAGGATCCTTACCATCTTCGCTGCTGACTCGAAAGGATCGTCGAATTTCACCGCGCCTGCTCCGACTGTGAGACCAATTGCCTCTTTACCTAACACGCCGAAGATGCCGAAGCGTATGCCCCCACGCTCAATTACCCAGTATTCGCTGATCACTTCGTCGCTTTTAAGGCGTTGAAGTTCAGTAAGTGAAGAGTCATTTCCAACAATTTTAGTATTAGATGCGATTATGGCAGGAACACGGCCTGATCTGGCAGCTATCCCTATTGACCTTCCAAGGCCTTCAGGACCAAGATCGAAATCGTGGTTACCAAAGGTTGTGGCGTCGTACCCCATAAGTGACATAAGCTGTAGTTCGCCTCCGGTTTCACGTGTGGCAGCTCCAAAAGGAGTGCCCATGCTATAATCGCCCCCGCAAAGCACGAGAACGGGACCATTCGCACTTCCAGTTTTGCGTCTTTGCTCTATCAGTGTAGCCTGACGGGCAAAGCCTCCCAGCGTATTATCATCATTGAGGATGAACGGAGTGTAATCCGCTGCAGGACCCAGGCCGATGAAAGCCGAATGCAAATCATTAGTATGAAGTATTGTAAATGTTCTCTTCATAATTTATTCTTTGATTTACTCGTTTTTATTAACTCTAGTCACTTTAGGCACTCTAGTCACTTTAGGCACTCTAGTCACTTTAGGCACTCTAGGCACTCTAGGCACTCTAGGCACTCTAGTCACTCTAGTCACTTTAGTCACTCTAGTAATTCTAGTCACTTGCCTTCTATTTAACTTCATTGTATTCCTTTGGCCCCTTATCCATCCAGGTTCTCAGATCTGTCAATGGCTTCTGCGAAACAGGAATTACCCTGTTATTCGGACGATCAAGTGCAGCTATAAGTAATATCATTATAGAGAATACAAGGATCATTACAGGGGTTGTAAATGATCTTCTGCTGGATCCTGCAACTGATGCCTGGTAACCTACGCCAAACATTCCAAGTATAATAAGGATATATAGAAGAATCCATATTGCTGTTGGAATTCTTGCCTGAAGCGCTACTGCAATACGAATTGACTGCAGATTTATCATTTCATTAAGTGACTCAATATATAGTGCAGTGACATGAGTGTCCCCCAGTCGGGCATTCGTAACTGCAATATTCCAGATCTGATGCTGAATGAGATCCGACTCATTTAATACCTCCTGTATTTTAGACTGATCCCTTGTACCGACAGCTTCGAGTCTGATATCAATATATCTCCGTAAAAGTTCTTCGGTATTCTTCCGGTCCTGTTCCGGCAGAAAATCTGCTCTTAGCCAGGCCGTGCGAATAGAGTTTGCTTCCTCGCGTATTAGACCCTTTTTTGAATCATAACGGCTGTAGACTATTCCAAAGCTGAACACCAGAATAAAGGTCAGCAGCCCGAGTATGGCTGCTACGTTATAGGTAGTTATTTTTTCTTTGTCTTTCTTTTTATCTGCAGGATGGGTATTTCCGGCCCTGTAACCCAGCTCAATCGCAATAGCCAGAATAATGACAGTTGCAGCAAAAAGCAGCCCGAGTGGTATAGTATCCATGTGTTATTCGTATGATTTAATTACTTGTGCAATATTAATAAAGAAATTGTTACCCTGAAAACGATTCTGAGCACCAAATTCATTCTCCCAGCGAAAACCTATGGAAGTGGAAGAGAAAGGAATATATACGCTTGCTTCAAGACCAAGAGCATAAACATGGTCCTTTTTCAGATCAAGAGAAGCAGGAAGCTCATCTTTGGTGATTTTGAACTGCATTCCATAGACCAGGCCAGCATTAAAAATCTCATAAAAAGTCTTCCCGGCGCCTCCTTTCAGACTCAGGATATTTCCCGGTCTGATATTTGTATCCTTTTTTCTGGATTGAATATCATACATAGCCAAGGTGGAGAGATTCCATAGTTTTTTATCATCTAAAAAGATAGTTGTTCCTGCAGAAAATTCGTTGGTCCACATTCCCATACCAGTGTTATCGCTTCCCCCAGGTGTGTATTTACCGGTAGGCAAATACAGTGCATACCCTGCAAGAAAGTCAACCTGCTTTAAGTGCCAGCCCAGCTGAACCGGCTGAATGTAAATATCTGTGAATCTCAGTGAAGAGGATGAGTTTAAGTTTATGCTATTGGCATCGATCCTGTTTCTGGTGAAAGGTATTAAAATGCTGGCTCCCCAATTTGCATTCAGTATCTTTTTTTTGGTAACTAAGCTGCCTCCGATACCAGTATAAAACATATTGTAGTTAAAATTTTTAGCAATTAATTCGCCGTTCCCGCCTATCAAACGGGAAGTATTGTACAAATACAATGGAATAGAAATTTCGAGTGAAGGATCGCTAATTGTACCTGCCTGCAAACCCACATCTCCCAATCCATTTTCACCTTTGAGCTGGGCCTTCGCTGGTGTGCAGAGAAAACATAAGGCAATTAAGGAAATAAGTGCCGGACTTTTCAATTGAAGGTTCATTTATTGACTTTTTGTCGTGTCACTTTGCGTGATTATTCTATTCTCTATTTTTGATATACTAATTACAATAACCGGCAACCCTAATTGGATTGCCGGTATTGGGAAAAAATGTATTAAAGCATTTTTAATCTCTTGAAAATGCTCCTGCTGCCTCCTGCTCAAGGTTCAGATACTGTTCCTTGGAAACATCGATGCCTACACCAAGAATAGTTCCACCTTTGAATGTGCCAGGTGACAAATATTCCTCACTTACGGCATCACCGCTATCGAATCCGACACATAACCCATCACCGGAAAGTGTGAATTTACCCACCTGTGCCTTCATGGGTCCTTCGGCTACAACTTTATCATTTACATAGAGTTTGGTTTTACCCAGCGATTCGTGATATTTCCCCATGCCTTCGCGTATGAACTCCATACCCAGTGTGTATTTACCTGGTTTCAACTCACCGGAAATAAACTTTTGTTCGGGCTTCATGCCGAGGAAGTTATACACATAATACAATTTTTTATCTTTCAGGAATAAAGCGTGGCCACCAAAACGTGAGCCATGTGCAAAAATTACTCCTGAACAATCCGGATCCTTGATTTCAACGTCAGCAAGAATCTTATAGGAACGGCCTCGTACATTTACTGCGCAAGCTTCAGGAACCGGAGCAGTTCCGGAATAGTAAATATACCTTTCGCGTGGCGCTTCCTCAACCGGACGAGGTGTTGTTAGAATTTCTACGGCAGTACGGTCATCCAGAGGCAGTACTTTGTTTATTTCGGCTTCTTCAAACCAGGCTTTTATAAGTGCTTCTACTTTTTCGGGATGTTCTTTTGAAAGGTCCGTTGATTCTGAACGGTCCTCATCAACATGATAAAGTTCCCATTTATCTTTTTCAAAATTACCCATGTTCGATGGTGCAGGTGGATGAACAGCCGATATTTTCCAGCCGTTTTCCCACATACCGCGTGTACCGAGCATTGCATAATACTGACGTTTCTTGGTTGTAGGGGCATTTGGTTTATCGAAAGTGTATTTCATAGAGACTCCCGACAATGGAACCTGGTCCACACCCTTGTAAACCTTTGGCATTTCCAGGCCGCAGATCTCAAGAAGAGTAGGAACTATATCTGTGGAATGGTGATATTGATTTCTTACCTCTCCGCGGGCTTTGATACCTTTGGGCCATGAAATAACCAGAGGATCACATGTTCCGCCGGAATATTCCGAATAACGTTTGAACATTTTAAATGGTGTTGAGAATGCAACGGCCCAGCCTGTGGGAAAATGTTCATAAGTATCAAGGCCTCCCAGTTTATCGATGAGCTTCATGTTTTCTGAAAATTCATCGGGATAGCTGTTGAAAAACTTGTTTTCATTTACAGTTCCATTGGGGCTGCCTTCCCCTGATGCGCCATTGTCAGCGGCATATAAAACTACTGTATTTTCAAGCTGTCCGCTGTGTTCCAGGTAGTCAATAATGCGTCCGATCTGTACGTCGGTATATTCTGAATATCCTGCATAGACCTCAGCCATACGCGAAAATAGTTTCTTTTCGTCCGCATTTAATGTGTTCCATGGACGTACCTGGTCACCCGGTGATGCTACTTCAGCCGGCATAGGGTTTATTGGTGTAAGCTTCGTGCCTGCCGGGATTACACCTTTTTCGATCATTCTTGGCAATACCCATTCGCGGTATGCTTCATAACCATCGTCAAACTTTCCCTTATATTTATCGATGTACTCCTGCGGTGCATGGTGCGGAGCATGATTAGCGCCGGGGCAATACCACATGTACCAGGGTCTTGAAGGGTGACTTGCTTTCTGGTCCTTGATCATTTGAATCGCTTTGTCGGCAAGGTCTTTTGATAAGTGATAACCTTCTTCGGGACCGCATGGCTGATCCGTAAAATGGTTATCTTCCACCAGGTCAGGATACCATTGGTTGGTTTCACCTCCGAGAAATCCGTAGAACCGGTCAAAACCTTTTTGCAAAGGCCATTGTTTACGGCTGGCACCTGGAGCGCAGTCTGATTCTGCCACGTTATGGTTTTTACCGATCCAGAAAGTACTCCATCCGCCATCCTGTAATATCTGTCCTATGGTAGCGCACTCATCAAGCAAACGTCCATGGTTACCCGGGAAACCGGTAGATGTTTCTGTAATAGATGCCATCGCATTCAGATGATGATTACGACCTGTAAGAAGTGTAGATCGCGTAGGTGAGCAAAGTGCAGTTGTATGCCATTGAGCATATTTCAAACCATTGTCAGCCAGTTTCTGAAGAGTCGGCATGTTTATCCTGCCTCCGAATGGCGACCAGGAAGCTAATCCGGTATCGTCATAAAGTACGAACAGAATATTAGGTGCACCCTCAGGTGCTTTAATGGGAGTGTAAGGTTCCCAGTCCGGTACTGATTTCCGGACGTCAATGTCAATAACTCCTTTAAAAGCTTTTGTTGCCATAATTGTTCTCCTTTTTAAATTATTACTTGGTAATTATTTTATCATGTTTTCATGAATAAATTTTTCTTTTTCATCAATAGGCATATTCATTATTTCATCAGCAAAACGTCCTTTTCTCAGAAGACCGGCCATAATTTTCATAGTATCATTAATGTGAGTAAAAAATGCCTTGTAACCGGCACACAGATAATTCAGCCCTTCTTCCCCATCGTGAGTTTTAATAAAACGAATTTTCGGGCATTCGCCATGGCAGGCAAAAAGCACTTTACAGTCGAGACATTCTTTTGGAAGCATATCAAGTTTATCACTTCCGAACTTCACCTGCTTATCTGATGAAACCAGATCAACCATATTGGTTTTAAGAATATTGCCTAGCAGGAAGCCGGGTTCAACAAAATGATCGCAACTGTAAAAATCGCCGTTGTGCTCCATAGTCGGCGCCAGTCCGCATTTTTCAGAGAAAATGCACATGGCAGGTGCAATTCCATACCACGAAGCAAGAGCTGCATCGAACATCTGAATATAAACCTCCCCTACATCCGTTTTTACCCATTCATCAAATACGGCAATAAGAAAATTTCCCCATTGCTCAGCTGTAACTGACCGGTCTGTTACATTATTGCCCTCCTGAAAGCCTGTTTCATTATCACGTTCAACAATAGGTATCAGCTGAATATACTTTACTTTCAGCTCGTCCCTGAAAAACCTGTAAACCTCAAGAGGATAAGCTGCATTGTGTGCATGTACAGTGGCAAGTACGTTGAAATCAACATCAAACTTCTGCATCAGCCGGGCAGCTTTTACGACTTTATCAAATGAGCCATGTCCGCCTTTGTCAACCCGGTAGAAATCGTGAAGCTCTTTAGGGCCGTCGATGCTTAATCCTACAAGAAAATTATTCTCTTTAAAGAACTTACACCACTCCTCATTAATGAGGATACCGTTTGTCTGTATAGTGTTAAGAATAGTAGTACCCGGCTTCTGATATTTTTTTTCCAGCTTAATACTTTTCTTAAAGAAATCTAGTCCCATCATAGTCGGTTCGCCTCCCTGCCAGGAAATATTAACTTCAGGAACCTTCTGTGATTCGATCATCTGTTTAATATATTCCTCAAGCAGTTTATCGGCCATACGAAAACGGCTGCCCGGGTAAAGCATCTCTTTTGACAGGAAAAAACAATATTTGCAATCGAGATTGCAGATAGCGCCAGTCGGCTTGGCGAGCACATGAAAATATGATGGTTTTATATCAGTCATTATCCAGTAGTGAAAAAAGTTTTTTTGTGTTATCCCAGTTTACATCATTAAGTTTTGCCCGGGAAAAGTTTGTGTTTTTTACTTCTGCATCAGAGAAGTTTACATTGGTAAGATCAGCATTTTTAAATGATGTCCCGAAAATAGTGCTAATTATCAGTGCTGATTTCTGCAGCAGTGAAAAATTGCTGTTGTCTTTTAATGCTCTTTTGCTGATATATGCGCATGAAAGAGCCATGGCTACTGTACCAATTCCGCCGCCAATACTTTTTCCGAACATCCCTCCACCTAATGCAACAACCAGGAATAGTATATTGGAAGCAAGGGTACCTGCAGTAGCACGCGATATCGTACCTACAACAAACATTACAGCCAGCAGCAATAAGGCATAAAATCCATAAAGAGCGCCTATTCCGGTACCTAATCCTGTAATATGCATGAAAAGACCACCTCCCAATGCAACCGCCAGCATGATAAGATAAACGCCCATTACTGCCTTAAAAACTCCTTTCCAAATTGCCACGCCAATAAAAATTGCAAAGAATGCGATGGTTACCCAGGCGGCAATATGATAGTTTGGTATATCGGATTTGAGCATCGATTGTACAGTAGTACCTGCAAGCATAGCTATAAAACCGGAAAATAATGATACCACCAGAGCAATGATAAACACCACGATTTTGGACCGCAACATCATGCCGGTTTTTGATTTGGACAAATCAGCTCCGTGCAGATTTGCATTTGAGAAATCCGTGCTTCGCAGATCAGCGCCACTGAAATTGATATTCTGAAGGTCGGCGCCTCTGAATGATTTTCCCTGCAGATTCTGGTTTGAGTAATCCATGGTTAAACTGATATATTAAAAAGTTTAATAAGTATATGAATAATGGCGAATATCCCGATTACGATAAGAGCATAACCGACCCTTGTACTAAGGTTGCTTCCCCCCCGGAAAGTAAGTTCAGGATGAAGAAGACGTTCATGGTTGAACTTATTTTCACTTATCGCCATAAAAGCGGCAGTTATGCCGAGTATAACGAGTGCAAGCCCCACAAGTTTTGAACTTTTAAATACGGTACCTCCTCCGGTTTTTTCTGAATACTCAAAAATCCCTATTCCAAACCCGATCAACGATAGCGCTGTTCTTACCCACGCCATTAAAGTGCGATCATAAGCGGCCCCGGTTCTTTCTTTGGCAAGTTCGGTGCCCAGATCTTTCGAAGTCATTATTTTTTCATTCTGATCATCCATTGATTTAACTTTTTTCATTATTATAAGGAAACTTCATTAAGCTAAAGATTTTTCTTCATCCGTTTTCAGCATATCGACTTCTTCCATTAATTCTTTGTTGAGATAATAGTTCAGGAACGTTCGGATTATAGCCAATGCAGCCAGTTGAATAAGATTTGAATATGTAGGGGCCACTGTGGTCTTTACTATGTCTGAGGCGAGTTGAAACTCCAGGGCGAGTGCCAACCACCCTCCAAACTGTAACTTTACCCTCCTGTGCAAAGGAGTATGGTGTTTGACTGTTTTCTTTACGGAAAGGTATAATGCAGAGACCAGACCAGCAATGATGCAGAGCACAGAAATAAAGTCAAGGAGCAAGGAAACGTAATTGCCTAAGTTCCCGAGAAATGTTTCAATTTGTTCCATAAAAAGATCTTTGTTAGTTAATATTTTAATCAGATATTATTTTGCGAGGCTATAATTAATTATGTCTATTAATGCTTCCCCGTCAACAGGTTTTCTCAGAAATGCTTTTACACCATATTTTCTGCAAATTTCACGTCTGTATGGTTCATCAAGCGAAGTTACAACCACTATGGGGATGCTTATACCGGCCTCATCCAGTTTATTAAACAAATCGAATCCTTCAATACCGGGTGCACTGAGATCCACAACAATCAGATCACCAGGAACAGGTTTGAAAAGAGGTATAAAATTATCAGAACTTTCAATTGATCTGTAATCGAATCCTGCAGATTTCAGAAATATTCCGATTCCTCTTCTTACTGAATTATCTTGATCAATTATATAGATCATGTATTTGATATGGATAAAAACATTTAGAAATTCCAAGAAAGTGATTCAAAAGTAGTAATCTAAATTGCCAAAGAATATAGTACTTTGGTACTACCGAGGGGCAACAGGCGTCAGGCATCAGGTTGAGAGTACACAATATCATACCTCATGCCCCATGACCGCCTTCCCCTGCCAGCGGTTTATTCCATTGTTCTTTAGGAACTACTTTAGGTTTTTCCGGATCACCTCTGTAAGCCGGAGTCATGATTTGTACATCGTTTTCATTGAATATATCAAGAATATTCTGATGCAGTTCAGTATAATAGCTGTTTATCCTATCAACATCATTACAAAAGACATTGATTTCGTAGTTAACTGCAAAATCACCAAGAGATTTTTTTAAAACAAAAGGTGGCGGGTCCTTTAGGAGTCCTTCCGTTCGTTCGGCGGCTAGTTTCAGCATTGCATCCACCTGACGCCATGGAGTTTCATAACCGATTCCGACAGTGGTATGAAGAATCAGACCATTTTCGTTTTCGTCAACCTTTGCGCTGTAATTTATTATATGGCTGTTTAATATAACTGAATTAGGAATTATGATTTCCTCATTTTTATGCGAACGCAGCCTTGTAACAAGCAGCTTCTGCTCCTCAACAAAACCGACATGATCACCCACTTCAATACGGTCGCCATTCTTAAAAGCCCTCCTGTAGGTCATTGAATATCCCGCGATAACATTTCCTATGAAAGAAGTCGACCCGATGGAAAACAGATACCAAAAAAAACTGAAACGCCCTTAAATGCGCTTGAACCTGATCCGGGAATATACGGGTAAGCCACAATAACTGCAAAAGCAATTATAAATATCCTGAGAATCCTGAAGGTTGGCATTGCCCAGTCGGGATAGAAGTTATTAATCACAATAGCGCCATGATCAACCCCGATGAAAAGTAATTTTATCAGTTTTAGCAGATAACGTGTTACCAGAAAAATAATAATAAGAAAGATAAGACTGGGCAAGAAACCTGTGAATCCTTTCCAAATCACCAGAAGAGGATTTGTAAATAGCTTAATTGTTGAGGATGCCAGATTGTTTGTCCAGGGAAAAAGACCAAGGATATACTGAAGAAAAACTGCAATTGTCAGAATTGCGACAAGTATTTTAATTATTTTGAATGAGCTGTTGAAAACCTTCCATAACTGGGATGAACTGATCAGTTTGAAAGATTTATTATCGACAGAATCGACTTTTACCTTAATCTTTTTTTGTAAAGTCGAGTCAACCTTCCTGATGAACCTGAATAATATATAGAGCAGCAGCGAAAGAAGGATTGCCGCTCCGATAGCATAACCAGCTTTTGAAATCAATACCTTGGTGGTGCGATTGTTCCGGTATGAGTTAATGGCGCCTGCGATCTTAGTGCGAACAAAACCCGCAAATATAGCCTGACTAATGCCCTCAGTTATTGCATCAACAGGATATACATTCATTATAAACTCATTCCCTGCATAAATTTTCAGCGCTTCATCTCCGGTAATGATTTTTATTGAATCGGCTGAAATAACAGGATCCGCTCCTATTCTTTTAATCCTGTTGCTTATAGTTTCAGCCCGAAGTTCTGCCGGGTAAGATGATATTCCGTGAACATAAAACAGAAAATTACCATCAACCCTTACCTCTGCAACATTTTGCTTTATTCCCGATAAAGCAGGATCCACATCATCACCTGTCTGGCCTGATGCGAGAAATGGGAAGCATATACTATAAAAAATAACAATGATTAAAAATGCAAATGCCCTTTTGATCTTTAGGTATGACAGCAGGTTTCCTTGGCTCATTGTTAAGGTGAATAATAATACTATTTCTTTTCTTCATTTTTCTTAGGCGATGAAATTTCGCCGTTATAGGAAATAGAACTCCGGTTATTGCTGCTGATAGAAATCATTGTACTCCCGTCGAATCCAACGGAAAGATATATTTTGTATTTATCTGTCTCTCCCTTAACAACGACCGTGATATCATAGTCATTTTTGCCCTTCTCGACTGTAAATACTTCGGGTTTACCTTTAAATTTCATTCCGGCATCACCACCATAACCAACAGAGCTGTATGCTTTTCCATAGAAAGGCATTTCACTCTCGATAAGGTCGGGACTGAATTTCAGATAATTTGGATTGGATGCCAGATTCACAGCTCTCATCCCGGTTGGATTTGCCATTCTTGCGACAAAAACAAATTCTTTGGCATTTACCATCGCGTCAATCTGTTTTTGTTTTTCAAGTTTCTGTTCCTCTTTTGTTAGTGCCTTTGTCTCCTGTGAAAATCCGGGGGTAATCATCAGAGATAAAAGAATCACTAATGCTTGGATTCTTGTTTTCATTGATTTAAGATTTTTAGAAACTCATCCCATCAGTCCCCCTCCGTTTCGCAAAGAGGGGGAACTTTCCCATGGATGATAAATATTAAGTTTACTTTTGTTTTTTATCTTATCTTATTGTTTTATCAGGCCTTTCTTTAACAACTCAGATTTGATTGTACTGATAATAGCATCGATTCGAGGAATCAAATTTTGTAGGGTTAAGTGTGGAAGTGGTACCTGACCATAACAGTTTTCCTTCTGTTATTGAATAGATGTTAGTCTCTACTATGAATTCCTTGTCAACACTTACATAGCCGGGAGAACCGTAGCGAACTCCGTACCATCCTCCATAGTATGTGCCAGGAGTGTAAGAACTTGTTTTTTCAACGGCTTTCAGACGCATCATGATGACGCCATCAAAACCATCCTTTTTAAGTCTTTCTTCCACTTGTTTTTGATCAGTATCAGTTGATTTAAGATAATTATAAGACTGAACAGGAGTGGCATTCTTTATTGCAGCAGCAATTTTATCCTCTGCAGTCCTCTCGAAAGCTTCATCTTTAAATGCAGCAACAACCAAAACCTTTTTAAAAGGCTTGACTGTTGCTTTTGTTACTGACGGATTTGTCCAGCTTTTTTGCAATTGCGTTGCAGGTGCACAGGCAACCATTAAACCGATTAAGCTTAATGGTAAAAGTACTTTCTGATAAATTTTCATAATTTTCTTGTTTTAATTGTTAATAATGGTTGTTCTCGTAAATTATTATTTCAAATAATTGTGAAATGTTGAGTGTAATTTGCGGCGTGCGGCGTAATATATGTATTTAAAGCAACCATAAATCCGGAATCAAAAATCCGAGTTTAAAAATTCTTATTAATCATTGTCCTGTATTGTACTTTATCAAATCCAGCAATGCATCTGCATCAACTGGTTTCCTGAGAAATGCCTTTACCCCATATCCTTTGCTACGTTCGCACATTCCCTGTTCATCAGATGAAGTTGCTATTATTACTGGCGTATGAATGTCGCACTCCTTTAACTTTTCAAGTAAGTCAAATCCATTCATCCCCTGTAAAGTCAGATCAAGAACAAGCAGGTCATCCTTGGCCGGTATAAACTGAGACAAGAACTCCTCTGCACTTTCAAAAGATAAGTATTCATATTCTGCAGATTTCATTAATATTTCAAATCCACGTCTGATAGATAGATCATCATCTATTATATAGATCATTTAATTAATTGGAATTAATCATAAAGAATTTCCAAATCGGTGTTTCAAAGTTAGCAACTTGAAAAGCTTATGGATATAGTACTTTGGTACTAATAATGGCGTGAGGCGTCAGGCCACCGCACAACGTATATCGATTTTAATATTTGCTTTCGGAAGGAACTATTCCCGCTTTATCGGCAATTCGAATAATATCAGGGACAGATTTAACCTTGAATTTTTCACAAATGCTGTGTCTGTGAAGTTTTACGGTATGCTCGGCAATGTTAAGTTCGGATGCAATCTGTTTATTTAACATGCCTGTAATAAGATATTTCAATATTTCATGTTCTCTGGGGGTCAGAGAATCTATTAATTTTCTGGCATTCCTGGCTGCATCTTTTTCAAATTTTAATTTCTGACACAGCTCAACAGCTTCTGTAATTGATCTCAGAAGTTCCTCATCTTTAAACGGCTTTTCGAGAAAATTAATTGCTCCTTTCTTCAGTGTCTGGACACTCATAGGAATATTTCCACATCCTGTAATGAATATTATTGGCAGGTGTGAATCCCGATTTAACAGATCTTCCTGAAGTTCCAGGCCTGATTTTCCCTCCAGATTTACATCAAGAAGAATACACCCTGTACCGTTATATTCTTCTCTCTCAAGATACTCCTCTGAACTGGAATATGCTTCAACAATATACTCATTAGCCATCAGAAGAAGGGAAAGAGATCTTCTGACTGATTTGTCATCATCAATAATAAAGATTGTTGAAGAGTGATTTTCCATATTGTACACACTAATAATCACAATTACTCAGAAATCTTGAGCCGGAAGGAAAATTCAGCACCACCACCATCCAGGTTTTTTGCCCATATTTCTCCTTTATGTTTTTCAATGATTGACCGGCAGAGCGCCAGCCCAATTCCGAGGGCACTGAAAAAGTCCCTCGGACAAGATTATTAAACATTTAGCAGTAAAATACAGGTTGAAAACCTTGTATTTTACTGCTTTTTTTCGTATCTTAAAGCCTGAATTAAAGGCACTTAAATGTTAGCACAACAACAAAAAATTAAGCTTAGTACCTACTCAGATTTATATAACCTGATCGTACCCAAGGATAATCTTCTTAGAAAAATTAACGAACTAATCGATTTTTCGTTCATACACGATGAGCTGGTAAATAAATACTGCTTAAATAATGGGCGCAATGCTGAAAGCCCCATTCGCATGTTCAAATACCTGTTACTCAAAACGATATATGATGTTTCGGATGTGGATATAGTTGAGCGTTCCCTTTGTGATATGTCTTTCAAGTACTTTTTGGAAATGACACCTGAAGAAGGTGTCATAAACCCGAGTTTGCTTACCAAATTTAGGAAACTGCGGTTGAAGGATACAGATTTGTTAAACCTTTTGATAGGCAAGACCGTCTCCATTGCCATAGAAAAGGGCATCATAAGATCGAAGTCCATTATTGTTGACGCGACACATTCATTATCCAGGTCGAACCCATTGTCACCCATTGAAGTGTTGAAGGAAAGAGCCCGGCAGCTTCGCAAGGTGGTTTATTCTACAGACGAGAACTGGAAAGGGCGAATGCCCGAAAAGAATGAAGATAATGATCTGGAACATGAGTTATCATATTGTGGTAAACTTGAAAAGGAGATAGAGTCAGATGAAGTGCTGCGGTCAATGCCCAAGGTAAAAGAAAAGCTAAACTTGTTGAAGGAAACCATTGAAGATACCCAGGATCATTATACACTCTCAAAGGATCACGATGCCAGGACAGGCCATAAAACAGCGGACACCTCATTCTTTGGGTTCAAAACCCATATCGCGATGACAGAGGAACGTATTATTACAGCGGCTGTAGTGACATCCGGAGAAAAGGGTGACGGTCCTGAGCTACCTGCATTGCTTGAAGCCAGTCAAGAGAATGGGATTGAAGTAAATACTATCATTGGCGACGCAGCCTACGCTGGAAAGGAAAACCTTGAGTTGGCCAGTGAGCAGGATATAAAAATCGTTGCAAAAATGAACCCCTCTGTTACGCAAGGCTTCCGGAAACTAGAAAATACCTTTGATTACAATAAAGATGCAGGAATGTTTGTCTGCCCGGGCGGACACATGGCTATTAGAAAAGCACGTCAGGGAAAGAAAAATTATAGCACCAACCAAACAGATACCTATTTTTTCGATGTCGAAAAATGTAAAACATGTGCATTAAAAAATGGATGTTATAAACCTGCCTCAAAAACCAAAAGCTATTCTGTCTCTCTTAAATCTGATGAACACCAGGAGCAAATGAAGTTTCAACAGACTGATTACTTCAAAGAAAAAGCAAAACACAGGTATAAGATTGAAGCAAAAAATAGTGAATTAAAAAACATACATGGATACGGAAGGGCCAGTTCATATGGAATTGACAGCATGCAAATGCAGGGTGCAATGGCTATTTTTACTGTAAACCTGAAAAGGATCTTCAAATTATTGAATTAGCACATGTTCCGATCCCCAAAAACCTAAAAGCACCCCAAATAAGAAGCCCGGAAGGACTTTAACTCTAAAAAATTGCACTTCGCACTGTAATAAAAAAACTGGCAGATGAAATTTGGACTTCACCTGCCAGCTGATTTTTTTAAGTTCCTACTCTAATAAGGGATACTTTTTCAGTGCCCTCCCCAATTCCAAATCCTTTTTTGTTCGTTGTGACAAATGGTTTAAATAATTTTTCCAGGATGGCCTCGTCAACGCCTGGTCCGGAATCGCGAACCGTAACCGTAACAGAGTTCTTTTCTGATTGCTGGACTATCTCAAGTATTCTATTTTCATAGTCATTCTTTTCCATTGACTGAATTGCATTCCTGATAAAATTCATCAGAACCTGTTGAATCTGAATTTTATCGCAAAACACTTTTATTGTATCATTGTCCAGCTTCAATTCTAATTTAACTCTTTTTATTATTGATTCAGAGTGAATAATATTTATTGTTTCGTGAATAAGAGAAATTAAATTAATGTGTTCTTTTTCCCTGTTTTCAAGCTTCATCAGACTTTTTACACTGCTTATAATTTCTCCGGCTCGTTTATCATCTTCAATAATGTTATTAAAAATCTCTTCAGCCTGCGGATGACCAAGTTTTCCTGACTGCAGGAATCGTTTACCGGCCTGAGCGCTGAAAAGAATAGCAGAAAGAGGCTGATTAAGTTCATGAGATAATGAAGCAGTCAATTCTGTCATTTTTGCCAGACGGTCTTCCCTGATCAATTCACGATGAAGGGTCTCAGTTTCCAATATCTGCTCTGTAAGTAGTTTTTGTCTTCTGTTAAGTTTGAATAAATACAAAATCAGCAATGTTTGTGAAACAATAAACAATACTAATCCAAATATATACCATTGATATTCAGTAAAAAATGAAGGTTTTTTATTGAAAAAAATGCTCTCCTTAGGAATTAATCCTGAATGAACCAGTCCCCATTTTTTTAATTGCTGCCAGTCATAGATATACTGATAAAAACTATTCTCATTTAACTTAATCTCAGACGGGTGTTTCCCGTTAAGCATTTCTGTTGCAATTTGACCGGTCTCCTTTCCAAGACTATTATAACTGAAAACATAACCACCGATACCGCCTTCTCTCATAATAAAGCCATCAGTTATCGGAAATACAGGAGCTTTTGAATAGTAAGAGATGTATCTTAATGCCTCAGGTGTTGAAAATGGAAGGTCATTATTATCTGACAGGTATGACGGGACTATAATTAAACTATTTGCTTGAATTCCCTTGACTATTTTCAAAGTTGAATCAATTGGAATTTTCGAAACAAATATAAAATTATGCCCAGGTTCAAACTCCTTTTTAGCATCAGAAACAAGTGAGGCAAAGAAATTATCTGTAATTGTATTGCCGCATATAACGTATACTTTTTTATTAGCCGGGAAAAGGTCAAATGCTGACTTAAGAGTTTTACTGAGATTATATTTCAAAACAATATCTATGAAATCCTTATTATGAAAATTCTTAGCTGAAATTCGACCCGGGATATCAATATCGATATTTATTACAGGTGAGGTTTCCAGCAGTTTAAAATCATATTTTTTTAATAGGTTAATAAGCTCTGGTCCAACAGTAATCAGTAAGTCCAGGTTTTTTGAATACTTTTTTTCGTATATTCTAATCAGACTTATAATACTTGCATCATCAGTAAATCTATTAACATCTAGATAGACAATATCTAAGTTAATAAGTTCAGATATATCATTATTAAATGTACTTTTAATCCCTTCGAGCAAGTTCTGGTAGGCAGGTAAATTAGCATTAAGAGCAAAGAAAATTACAACATTTTTTACTTTATTTTGAGAGAAGGTTACGCCAAAAGA
The DNA here is from genome assembly GCA_963747625.1 of uncultured Bacteroidales bacterium. Taxonomy (GTDB): domain Bacteria; phylum Bacteroidota; class Bacteroidia; order Bacteroidales; family VadinHA17; genus LD21. The sequence continues at coordinate 20,389 of CAVVGP010000099.1, forward strand.
GCTAAAAAACAATATAAAGGCAACAGTAAAAATTTTATATCTGACCTTAAACATACTATTCAAGTTATTTTCTATAATATTATGTGAAAAATTATCAATAATTTTTACTTTTAGTAATATGAATAGCCTATTGATTTCAGGAAATGAAAATCCATATTACTTCTATTATTACTAAAGGCACTATAGTCGGCCACCTATTTTTCCCCTTGCAAAGGAGTTAATACTACCTGGAGTGTGTTAATGAATGAACAGACCAGAGGTTTAGTCTGTGTTGATTTACTTCATTCCGAAAACGGTGACTTTAGCTTTTCCATGCAGTATTCCTTTTGTTTCATACCAAAAATCAATCCTGCGAATGCTGCGTTTTACCCCGGGTAAATCAATCACCCTGCTTTCGCCTCCCTGTGGTATATTATGGCGGGTTTCTATTTTTTGTGTCATGCCGCCGTCATAAGTTATCTGCATCCTGATCATGTTAAGAGGCGCATCGGTAACTTTGAATTTAATTTTTCTGAAATCGTCAAACGGTCCTACAACTACTATACCATCGTGGTCCACTGTAAAATTTGCCACAGTAGTTCCAATAACCCGCCAACTGCCTGCGGGACCAGGTTTACCTTTTACTACCTGCTGAGGATAAGCAATTTGTGAAGTCAGAATTAAGAAGATAACACTAGCCAACAATTTTCCTGTAGATTTCATACTCTTGATTTTGTTAATGATTAATTAAAACGTAACAAATATTACTTAATTAGTAATTCAATATTTACAATCCGAAGCGATATTGCAATCCTGCCATGAATTGCTGACGGCTTGCAAGAAATCCATATTCAGCCCTGATCATATAATGTTTATTTAACTGGTATTGCGATCCAACAATAAAATTCCATAATTGTTTCGGACGTTTATCCAGAGAATACTGAACAGTAGCACTTTTATCATCGCTCAGAGCTCCGTCTATTCCGTTTAAAACGTTTCCAGCAACAGAAAGGGCCCGATTAGCAGCTGCATATTTTGCAATATTAGTTGGGTTCTTTTGTTCAAGAGGTGAAAGATCACTCCACCACGAGTCGACCGCAACCTGAGATGCTTCTACCTTAGCAATACCATTGTCTACTTTAACCTGCAAACCGTCTATTGGCAGAACCTCTGATAGATTCAACGAGCCGGCTGTTGAGGAATTGAGCATAACCCTGAATCCACCTGCCCAGAATGCCAGACTTTGCTCCGGTTTTCTGAATTTAAATGATTTTCCCAGGCGGGGTCCTATAATATATGAAAAAACGGGTTTATTCAATGCACTTATATCAGTCCAGTTAAAATTCATATCTAGTGCAAAAAAGCCACCTCCAACTCCAATTGTCGGTGTAAAACCAAAACCTATCGATGTTGCACCAAAGTTTGCTTTCGAAGAAAAACTTGTTATCTCCTGCCATTCGCTGGACGCAGTAGGAACCCATAACCCTGCATTAATTGAGGTTGATGTCTTTGCCTTTGAAAAAATCCCGTAAACATTCAGGAAAGGAAACAGCCAGAAGTCGGGCCGGAAATTTATTGCAGAAGCTGTTGCAGTAGCGCTGTTGAACCGGACAATTTCTTCAAGATTATACAATGGTCCGTTATTAAATCCAACAAATAGATTTTCAATGACCATATCTGACTGCTGCCAGAAGTAATTAACACTTATCCCGGCTGAATACGGCAGATCAAATCCTAGTTTTGAAGCTTTTGCTCCCCAAATCGGCAGAGAATAAGGGTATGGCTTAGCTTTAATGCTATCGGAAAGTGCAATATTATTTTTACCCACAACTTTATCAGAATAGACCTGAGCTTTTAGTTGGGCCGATAGAACAAATAAAAGCAGAAAAACTATATATAAAAATCTCACCAGATTAGTTAATTTTATTCATTCAAAATTAATAATTTTATTTAACTTAACCGGGTCTTACAAAGAAATCCACAGATAAACATACCTTCTGTCTTTTGAATGACTAATTTATAAATCAAATCAATGCAAAAAGCAATACTTTTAATGGTTATGCTGCTGATAACACAGTCAGTTTATTGCCAGCAGGATAAGAAACCTGATACTGCAAAAGATACAACAATTAAAACAGTTCAAAAGGATACAAGACCTTTGAAAGAAAAAATTGCATTCGGATTCGGGACCTCTTTCTGGATAACACCAAGACAAACATACCTGGAACTAGCCCCGGTTATTGCTTATCGCTTTCCTAAAATACTTATGGCAGGCGTGGGTTATAAGTATATATACAGACATGAAAGACTGTATGGCAGAGATTTAAATGCATATGGACCAAATATTTTTGCACGTGTCGCTCTTTTAAAAAGAGTATACTTCTGGACTGAGTATGAATTTCTTCATAATGAATATCTTTTACAGGCTGCAGGTCAGGAATTAACTAAGAATAAAACTACTACCGATTCGTGGTTTACAGGTTTAGGTTATATAAAATCTGTAGGCAGGAAAGCAAGAGGAGGCATTAGTATTCAGGTTTTATACAATATTTTGTATAACCGAGATATTTACAGCCCATACTACAGTCCGGTAACATACCGTGTAGGTTACGTCAGCCAGCAACATGCGATTGACCCCAGTGCGTTTGAACGGGCGAATTATGTGCAGGTGTTGGATAGCTATTGTGTCCTGCGGGGGGCGCCTGCGGTAAGATCGTGCTGACATCAATTGTTAGGTTAACGATTACGGGCGGGTATCGTCCACGTTTTTCCGTAGCGGGTGTCTGATCCACTGGCGGTTGATATTAATGTGCGGGATGTCAACGGCGCGCTGCTCTATACTCAAACCTATTCCAACCCGGCCAACCCCATTGACACGGTCATGGTTAACCGTTATTTATGGTTCACTTTTCAAAGATCCCGAGAAGCTCGGCCTTTGGCTGTGTGTTTTTCCGAGACTGCGGAGGCACCTCGCCGACGAGGGGTTGGTTCCTGCTTTTCCATTCGGCCAGCTTGACGACGACCTTGTCCCCGGGCTGGGGCGGCTGCGCCCGCCCGGACGGAAGGCGTGAGACGGACACTTCGCACGAAAAGCGCGGATCGTCCGGAACCACGACAAGCTGGCGGCCGTCGCGCCTCAATTCCCCAACCAGCGTATCGCGGGCCCGCCGGATACGTCCCCAGGATCTTGAAGAACCCGCAGGCCTTGCGCAAGGCCTCCAGCGCGAGGCGCACGTTCTCGGTGTCGGGCGCCCGGCGATGTCGATGTAGAAGTAGTACTCCCACTGGCCCGAACGCGCCGGGCGCGACTCGAAGCGGGTCATGGACACGCCGTTGGCCTTCAGCGGCACCAGCATGTCGTGCAGCGCGCCGGGGCGGTTGGACACGGTGACGACCAGGCTGGTGCAGTCGTGGCCGGACGCCTTCGGCGCCGGATGGCGCTCGGGGTGGAGCAAAGACCAACCTGAACGAAGTAGAATACAGTCAG
>CAVVGP010000100.1:0-3364 GCA_963747625.1 uncultured Bacteroidales bacterium
ATGGAATAGTTTTTGCTGTTAATTATTTAACAGTACCTGTAACCTTAAGGAGTTTAAAAACAGAAATATATCAGATTGTTCCATATTTATGAGAAGAATAAAATTTCTTTATATAATTCTGTTAGTTGCATGTTTAAGCTGCCGGAAAGATAAATTTGATTTTGGCGATTGTCTTGGAGATAACTGTATTACAGCAAGTGGATTCGTTTTTGACAGGCTGACAGGTGAGCCTCTTTCATTAGCTGATATCAGGATCACATATGAAGAAAACTGTGGTTTTTGCGGAACCGGATGTCTGTTTAGAAAATTTGAAATAGGCTCTGTCGCGACAGATAAAAACGGTTTTTTTAAAACCGATTTTTCATCAAAAGAATTTAAAAGTATTACAGGATCATATGTTTTTAATATAACTTTTAATCAATATTTGAATGATCTTGTGACAATTGCCAATAATAATCAGACAAATCTTTCAATTGAATCTTTTTTGAACCCACCGGCATACATAAACTTTAAAATAAACCTTACAGGTACTAAAAATATTGAATATTTCGGGTTGGATTTATCACCCGACTCCCTGAATGCAAATTCAGTTGGTGGTTACAGCAGTAAGGGAAACAGGTTATTTTCCGACACCACTTTAAGCTTCAAAGTTCCTGCTGAGAGAATTATTTATATTGGCTATCTACTCACTACAGATATAGCAGAAAAGTTTTTCAGTGATACCCTGACAATAGGCAGATTCAAAACGCGGAATTACCAGATTAATGAATAAAAGGTGACATGAAACATTTTACCGGTTTTATTATTTTATTACTTATAATAGCAGGTTCCTGTAATAAGGATGAAGTACCTGTACCGGTCTCACTGGCAGGCTCCTGGATGTGGGTTTATACCTGGAATGATGGTGCCCCCGGACCAACAAATCCAATGACACCCCAAATTGCAGGTTATGAAGAGCAATTAATTTTAAATTCGGATTATTCCTGGAGTAAAAGTACCTTTAATGCAACAACGGAGCCAATCCCTTTAAATGGAACTTTTTCAATGGGACATGGCAGTTATACACCCTACAAAGGAGCCTACGTATTCAATTATGATAGTTTAGTATTTCACAAAACCGGTAACTATAATGATTTAACGGTTGAATATTATCAAGTATCAAATGACACACTTATTTTCTCTACAGGGTTCAGAGGAGTTTCCGGTGGCGGGTCAAAAACTTATATTAAACAATGATTTAAAATTGGCAGGTTTCACAAAAACTCACGCTGCTTTTAAAATTAATCATTTCCAGTAGTCTTTCATCAGGTCACTCACCCACTCCGGCTGACTGATGACTCCTTTTACCTGATATTCTTTAAAAACAGGTTTGATGTCAAGAACAGGGGTTCCATCAATAGCATCGAGATATTTTACCCTGATTATCCGGCCTTTATGTTCTAAAAGTTCTACGGTGCATAGTCCTAAAGTATTAGGACGGTCTTTTTTGCGTTGCCCGAAAATGCCGACCAGGGGAAAATTCCTGTTCTCTCTGGGGTGCCCTGAGAAAATAATATCCTTCTCTTCCACCTTATCAAAAAAATAGATGATCTCCAGGTGCGAGAATTCAGATATCCCAGCTAATGCTTCATCAGGAATATGAACATTAAGTTCAATCTCTGATATCTCATTTCCCCAGAAATCATCAGTTGGTGTCTTTCGCGAGTTTTTTACTGTAGCTACAGGTTTTAGTTTTATTTCCATTATTCAAGATTTGATGTGTATTCATCCCCGCTTTTTTAACGGTATAAGCATCAGATATTAACAATGGCTGTTGTCAAAGCTGAACGATTTTCATGAGTTTAATAAATTATGTCTAAATCAAAAATCAGATTTATTTATTTTGCTGATTTTTTTACATAAATATTCCCTTCCATATTCTTCATCATCATTTCCGGGCCACCGCCATTGATTTTTCCATAAACCCAGTCATCCTTTTTTATACGGTATAACCCAGGTTCATTGGTCTTTTCTGTTTTGGCTGATGTTTTATCAATGTCTATATCAAAATCACTGAATACATCTCCATCATCCGATTTCAATTTCAAATTTGCTCTGGTATCAGCCGGGAGAGTTACATTAACATCACCATTCAATGTTGAGAATGCCATTGGCGCTTTGGAATCAACAGCTTTAAAAGTGACATTTACATCGCCATTGACGGTATTGGCAACTACAGAGCCTGAAATATCAGTAAGTGTGATCTTATCATTTACATTATTCACTTCCAGATCACCTTTTACATTTTCAACTTCTATATCGCCGTCATTTACCGTACCTATCTTAAGCTTCACATCCTGTGGAATTTTAAGATCAAGATCTATGGCTTTATTGGGATTGCCGGTATTTACCGTGACATTATTATCCGCCTCTTTAGCGGTAACTTCATAACTGCCATGGTTTGAAATACGTTTCATTCCGTTTTCGACAACTTTTGATTCTTCTTCATCTTCACTATCCCTGGGTGTTACATTAATTATAATGTCTTTTCCATCAGTACCTGTTACTTTAATCGATCCTGAAACCAGGTTTATTTTTAAGGAGTATTGTTTCCCCGGACTGCTCAATGGTACAGTCAGTTGTTCCGTCGTTCCTGATTGTCCGAATGAATTTGTTCCGATAACCAGGCTTAGTATTATAAGACCTGCAATTTTCATTTTTTTCATGATTTTACTATTTAAGATTGTTTTTTAATATATACGTTTCCATTAAGTGTTTCGAATTTGAATATTTTACCGCCCTTCCCAATACGGACAGCAGTTTTTGTATTTAGTTTATAGACTGTACCATTTCCATTCCTCTCCTGAACTTTTGTAACTGATGGCGGAAGCAGTTGCTGATTCAGAAAAATCGGTAAAGAAATCACCATGCATACTTTTAAAACGCAAATCGGCAGAAAGGTCCGGCTGATAAGTCACATGTATGTTACCATTAACGGTATAGTAGGATGATTCTCCGGCGGATTGGTGAGATAACTAATGTGACATCTCCATTTACCGTATGGGCAAAAGTTGCTCCTTTCGACATTGGTTAGCGTAATATCTCATCATTCACATTATTGACGTTCAAAGGGCCGCTGACACTGTTTACGGAAATAATCCCGTCATTTACGGTTGAAATATGAAGGTTCATGCCAAAAGGTACTTTAACAGTAAAATCCACATTATAATGATATTCTATTTGGAGCGATTATTATTATATACCAGTTACGGACGGGGCCTAGAGTCATAAGGTTCAGCAATATAAGCAATGATACCGTATCTGTTCTCTGGTCATAGGCCAAGCCTGAATTCTTTTTTACCTGTTTCAAGGTATTTTTTTCATC
>CAVVGP010000101.1:0-4291 GCA_963747625.1 uncultured Bacteroidales bacterium
TCAAACATCATATTCGCTATATCGACCGATAATCTTTCCCCAAGAAGGGCATGACGGCGTTTTTTATAAATTACTTCACGCTGAGAATTCATGACATCATCATATTCAAGAAGTCTCTTTCTGATTCCGAAGTTGTTTTCTTCAACTTTTTTCTGGGCACGTTCGATAGATTTGGTTATCATCGAATGTTGAATCATCTCACCATCTTTAAGTCCCAGCTTGTCCATTATACCGGCAATTCTTTCTGAGCCAAAGAGCCTCATCAGTTCATCCTCAAGTGATACAAAAAACTGTGAAGAACCAGGATCACCCTGTCTTCCTGAACGTCCCCTCAGCTGACGGTCCACCCTTCTTGATTCATGCCTTTCTGTTCCGATAATGGCAAGGCCTCCTGCTTTTCTGACTTCTTCGGTAAGTTTTATATCTGTACCACGTCCTGCCATATTTGTAGCAATTGTGATTGTACCTGATTTACCTGCATCCAGTACAATTTCTGCTTCCCTCTGGTGCAGTTTTGCATTAAGAACATTATGTTTAAGGCCTTTCATCTTAAGCATCCTGCTCAGTAATTCAGATATTTCTACAGAAGTAGTGCCGACAAGAACTGGTCGCCCCTGCCGGTTCATTTCAGCAATTTCATCAATTACGGCATTATATTTCTCTCTTTTTGTTTTATAAACAAGATCCTCCCTGTCGAACCTGATAACAGGTCTGTTTGTCGGAATGACAACGACATCGAGTTTATAAATATTCCAAAGTTCACCGGCTTCAGTTTCTGCAGTACCTGTCATACCAGCCAGTTTATGGTACATCCTGAAATAGTTCTGGAGCGTTATGGTGGCATAAGTCTGAGTGGCTTCCTCGACCTTGACATTTTCCTTTGCTTCAATGGCCTGATGAAGACCGTCGGAATAGCGGCGCCCTTCAAGAATACGGCCTGTCTGTTCATCAACAATTTTCACCTTATTATCCACCACAATATACTCTGTATCACGGTCAAAAAGTGTCCAGGCTTTAAGCAGCTGTGTCATAGTATGAACTCGTTCCGATTTAACTGAATAATCCTGAAGAAGTTCATCCTTTACTTTCAGTTTCTCACGCTCTGAAACATCAGATTTTTCAATATCGGCAATTTTTGAACCCACGTCAGGAAGAATGAAGAAGCTGGCGTCTTCAACGGAGTCTGAAATAAGATCGAGTCCTTTATCAGTCAGTTCTATTGAATTGACTTTTTCATCTATAATAAAAAACAGCTCATCTGTAACCTTGTGCATCTCTTTGCTGTTATTCTGCATATAAAAGTTTTCCGTCTTCAGAAGAAGTGATTTATTGCCTTCTTCACTCAGGAACTTGATGAGTGCATTATTCTTTGGAAGACCTTTAAATGCCCTGAGAAGAAGGAGACCTCCTTCTTCTTTTTATTGTCTGCTATAAGTTTTTTTGCATCAGCAAGGATCTGAGTTACAAGTTTTTTCTGTGCAGATACCAGTTTGTCAACTTTGGGTTTCAGTTCATCAAACTGCTGAGTGTCACTTTTAGCAGTTGGTCCTGAAATAATAAGCGGTGTACGGGCATCATCTATTAATACCGAGTCGACTTCGTCGACAATGGCATAATGATGTTTGCGCTGAACCAGGTCCTCGGGGTTAATAGCCATATTATCCCTCAGGTAGTCAAAACCAAATTCATTGTTGGTTCCAAAAGTTATATCAGCATTATAGGCTTTCCGCCTCTCCTGTGAATTAGGCTGGTGTTTATCAATGCAATCCACTGTCAGACCATGGAATTCATAAATCGGACCCATCCATTCCGAGTCTCTTTTAGAGAGATAATCGTTGACAGTCACAATATGCACACCTCTCCCGGCCAGGGCATTAAGAAAAACAGGAAGAGTAGCCACGACAGTTTTTCCTTCTCCTGTTCCCATCTCCGCTATTTTCCCTTTATGGAGAGCTACGCCACCAATGAGCTGAACGTCATAATGAACCATGTCCCAGGTAATCTCATTGCCTCCGGCAATCCATTTATTGCTCCAGAGAGCCTTGTTGCCATTTATAGTTATATTTTCCCTAGTTGCAGCCAGATCTCTGTCATATTGTCGTGCAGTGACTTCCAGAACGCTATTCTCCTTAAATCTTTTTGCTGTCTCTTTAACTATGGCAAAAGCTCTTGGAACAAGCTGATCAAGTGTTACTTCAAGTTTTTCATTAATCTGTTTTTCAATTTTATCAATATTATTATAAAACTCCTCTTTCTTGTAAACATCTTCCTCAGATTCAGCTGTGACCCTGAGTGATTTAATCTCATTCTCATCAGCTTCAATACTTTTAAGTATCTCTTGTTTAAGTTCTTCAGTCAGATCTCTTAATTCGTCATTTGACAAACCCTGTAATTTTTCAAATTCGATGTGAATTTTATCAACATAAGGATTTATTTCCTTCAAATCTCTTTCATATTTATTACCTAGGAAAAGGCCAAGTACACTATCTATAACGCTCATTTTAAGGTGTTTTTCTGTTTTTATAAATATCCAGCAAAATTAGCTTAATTTTCCAATAAAGAATTCCAAATACCAATTTATGCAAAAACCCCGCCATTTTTGCGGGGTTTTACTTTTATTTTATAAGTATATATTTTATTGTTTTAATTCCGTCGTCAAGATATAAGACTACCAGGTATAATCCGGCCGGATACGCAGAAATATCAACAAGAGTATCTGAAGAACCTGATGTTCTGTTATCTATCACACATATACCTGCTGCATTGAAAATACTGTAACGTAACAGCTTATAATTCACGCTTCCAGCAACATCAGTATTTATTCTTATTATACCATTACCAGGATTTGGATAAATAACAACCGGTTGATTATTTATCTCTTCCACGGCATCAACCAGTGGGTTAATTTTCAAATCTTCAACTACCCAACCCCATCCATTGGCAAACGGATCAGAATATAACCTGAATCTCACCAATAAAGTGTCACCAGCTGAAATATTGTCAGAGGGTCGATACAGGAAAGCATGATTATGAAGCATCGATTCAGTACCGACAAATGTGGAATTAATTCCGACTATACTGCTATTATAATCTGCAAGCCATTCCGGTACCAACCGGCTATCATACCCATTGATAAGAGGGAACCATGTCTTGCCAAAGTTCTTTGAACCTTCAACAATAACGTAATCATAAAAATCGGAGGATCCGAAAATTGATCCCGCTTCTCCAGGTTCCACCAGAACAACTTCATTGTAGCTGACCTGCATACCGGATTGATCAAATTTCAATGGATGTCTTAGTATTGAAGTGTATTCAATGCTTTTGGAATTGTCTTCAGGACTCTCATAAGGATGTTTAGAATTAAGGCCAAAATGTTGAACCCGGCAGGCTTTGAAATGTCAAACCCAATATTAAAGAAGTCAGGTACTGCATCTGAAAAATCAGTTGAATAAGATGACAGTACTGATGAGATTTCCTCAATACTGGATTTAAAATATCCATTTACCGGGAAGATTGCCATTCGGCAACCTGTGCTGTATCTACTGCAAATATTTTGTATTCGATGGTATCATGCCCCTTTAAGTTTAATGGTTTTGCATAAATAGATATTTTATAATTATCAGACTGACCTTTTATCAATCATACAAATGCGATGCACCATTATTTATCTTATATTCAACATATGCTGAATCAATACCAAGGTTATCAGTTATTTTCGCATCATACTTTATTGAATCAACTGTTTGCAGGTAATAACTTACAGGAGTATGAATTATCACCGGTTTTATTGTATCGGTTCCGATGTAAACATGGTAGCGATTATTTTTGACAGACGGAAAATCTTTATATACAGAAGGAGACCTGTACAACCTCATAAAATAATCCTGAACAAAAAAATAGTATTGTAATTCCGAATTGTACTTGGGAATGGAATGATAGTGGTATTATAAGATTCATTGGAATTGGTGAAGTAAGGTAAAGGGTATCGGCTTGTCAGAAAGTTATCAAAAGAGTACACTACTCCTACCTTGTTATGATTATAAACAGTATCTGATTTAATATCAGCTGACAGTAGAATCTGGGTCAGGTGAGCTTCAGTATCACCCATTGGATTATGAATAACCCTGGTATTTATCCATCCAGATCTCCAAGTATTGAAAAAGTGTATTTCCCCGGATCATGGATTGCCTCTCCCAGATCAATGAAGGGAGTCATAAGTGAATTTATGCTAAAAGTGGCAGCCTCGTCGAGGTGAGATATGCTCGAACCGGAATCCAAGTTGAAGGTGCGT
>CAVVGP010000102.1:0-16557 GCA_963747625.1 uncultured Bacteroidales bacterium
ATGTAACAGAGAACCTGGTTGATGTATACCATGGAGACGGCGATTTTGAAGGATTTGACATGGATCTTATTCGCTCATTTTCAATGGATTCACCTGTACCTGAAAAAGACTTTCGTGAAAATTAATTCACCGTGAGGTGACTGATATTGGTATATGCTAAAGTATTGGACACCTATAAAAGAAAAGTCGAATCAATCTCATCCCAGGCATACCCCGTGCTGAAGGATGTGTATGACAGAATGTCGCATGTTTATGAGAATGTTGTAGTCCCGATTTCAGATGGAGTAAAGGTTTACCAGGTTATTACCAATCTTAAGGCGACAGCTGAATCAGAAGGAAGAGAACTGGCAAAAGCATACGAAAAAACTGTTGTTCTTGCCACTATTGATGACGCCTGGAAAGAACATCTCCGGGAAATGGATGAACTTAAACAATCGGTTCAGAATGCTACTTATGAGCAGAAAGACCCGTTGCTCATTTATAAGTTTGAGTCATTTGAATTGTTCAAGACTATGCTTATAAAAGTTAATAAGGATGTGGTAAGTACACTGATGAAAGGTCATATTCCAACCCAGGACCCGGAGCAGGTCAAAGAAGCTCAGAGAAGACGTCAGGTTGACATGAGCAATCTCAGAACATCCAAGAGTGACTTTTCACAATATAGCAGCACAGGAGGTGGAGGACAGGATAAGAGTCAGAAAACTGAACCTGTAAGAGTTGATAAAAAGATTGGCAGAAATGATCCGTGCCCCTGCGGGAGCGGAAAGAAATATAAAAATTGTCATGGGATGCAGCAGGGAGGCATGCAAAGTGCCAATGCAAATGTCTGATCAGATTTTATTCACTTCATCAATTGCTTTCTGTATCCTCGTATAAACGGTCCTGTTGACAGGCACCAGCGGCAACCTGAGATTATTCTGGCAGAGATCCATAATATTCAGCATCGCTTTTACACCGGAAGGATTACCATCAATAAATAAAAGCTCTGTCATTTCCAGGTAACGGAGTTGTATTTCCCTGGCGGATTTAAAATTAGTTTTCAGGGAATGGGATACAAGTTCACTTGTTGCTGCAGGGAATGCATTGGCAAGAACTGAAATGACACCTGATCCTCCGGATGCAATTATTGGTATTGTCATCATATCGTCTCCTGATATCACAATGAAATTATCAGGTTTAGCTTTTATTATCCTCATAATCTGAGCTATATCACCGGAGGCTTCTTTAATCCCTATAATATTTTCACACTCATTGGCAAGTTCAACACATGTTTCAGAAGTTATATTGCTGCATGTCCTGCCAGGAACATTATAAAGAATAACCGGTAACGGACTGGAGGTTGCAATAGCTTTAAAATGCTGAATAAGTCCTCTCTGGTTAGGTTTATTATAATATGGAGCCACTGATAAAATTCCATCAACTCCTGTAAGTGATGAATGTCGGATTGAATTTATTACTTCCTGGGTATTGTTACCACCTATGCCTACGACTAGAGGGACTCGATTATCAGTTACTTCAATAACATATGAAATAATGGCTTTTTTCTCATCTTTGGTAAGGGTAGCCGACTCTCCCGTTGTTCCCATGACAACTATATAGTTCACTCCACCGTTTATAACATGATTGACAACGCGGCCCAGTGCAGCAAAATCAATGCTTGAATCATTTTTAAATGGGGTTACAATGGCAACTCCGGTACCTCTGAATTTTTTAATGTCCTTCATTATAGGTCGGCTTAATTAATATTTCCCGAATTTATCATAGTAAGATAATGTACTACCTGATTAAGGTAATCCTCAACACCGACAGGTCTTTTCAGATCAATCATTAGGTCGAAAGGAGCGTCACTGTTTTCAGCTTCAAACAGGCCGACTTTAAAGCCGGCATCTGATAAGGATGAAATATATTGAAGGGGTAACAGTTTCTTGAAATTCAGATCTATAAGCACATCAAAACGTTTGTTTAAAAAAGCATTTGATTCAGAGGAAACAGGATGGTAAAAGAAGTTTAATTCATCTTTCTTTATAACAGAAAGATATCTCACGGCTGTATATTGATTAGGTAAATTTTTGCCAGGGAAATAGCCCATTATTTTAACATCAGTTTTATTCTCGTGCATTTTTTGAAAAAACCTGGACAAAAATGTAAAATCTTCGATCTTTGAAGCATCCCATACAATCCCGATATTTTTCACCTGGTTTATGTTGGAATAATGCTTTTTTCTCGGCTTTCTGGATATTTTATTCCTTAGAATAGAATCTCCGATTTTAAGTCTGATTTTTTTGAATAATTCCATACTGCAAACCTAAGTGTTTTTTGTGAAAATCTGCGATAGCCTGATGCTATTATTTACTGATTATTTTAAGGAATTCTGACTCAGTCATTATCTGAACTCCAAGCTCATCAGCTTTTTCCTTTTTTGACAGACCCATATTCTCTCCTGCCAGGATAAAAGAGGTATTACCGGAAACTGAAGCCGAATTTTTACCTCCGTTACTTTCTATTAGTTTTTTATACTCCTCACGGCTATGTTCCCTGAATACTCCTGAAATGACTATTATCTTGCCATCGAGTGAATGTCCTTTTTGTACAGACTCATTTTCATCGGCGAACCTGACACCTGCAGCAGCTAGCCGCCTGATCATTTCAAGATTATCTTCATCAGAAAAGCACGCAACTATACTTGCGGCTATTTTAGGACCAATTTCATATACACTTGTCAGCTCATCAAGACTGGCACTTATAAGCTCGTCAATTGTCCTGAATCTGCCTGCAATTGTTTTTGCAACCGTTTCTCCGACATGCCTTATGCCTAAAGCATAAAGAACCCTGTAATAGGGTGTATTAATTGACTCCCTTATGCTTTTAATAATATTTGCTGCAGATTTTTTCCCCAGACGCTCGAGAGGAACCAGTTGTTCCAATCGTAAATCGTATAGATCTGAAATGTCTTTTACAAGGTTATTGTTGAATAACAGATCGATAGTTTCTTCTCCAAGTCCGTCTATATCCATTGCCTTCCTGCTTATAAAATGCTCGATTCTTCCTTTAATCTGAGGAGGACAATGCAGGTAGTTCGGACAAAAGTGATTTGCTTCGCCTTCATTTTTTATCAGAAGAGTCCCGCATTCAGGACAGTTTGAAATAAAAACTACTTTTTTATTGTTTTCATTTCTGAGTGAGTGATCAACCCCGACAATTTTTGGAATAATTTCACCTCCCTTCTCAACATAAACCATATCGTTAATATGAAGATCAAGAAGGGCTATCTGGTCTGCATTATGTAAAGTTGCACGTTTGACAGTAGACCCGGAAAGAAGAACCGGTTCAAGATTTGCGACAGGAGTGACAGCTCCGGTTCTTCCAACCTGAAAAGTGACAGACAAAAGCCTTGTTGTGGCCTGTTCAGCTTTATATTTATATGCGATCGCCCAGCGGGGAGATTTGGCAGTAAATCCCAGTTCTTTCTGCTGGCTCAGAGAGTTAACTTTAATTACAACACCATCAGTATCGTAAGGAAGGTTTTTTCGCTCTGTTTCCCAGTAAGATATGAATTGCAGAACGTCATCCATAGTTTTGCAAAGCCTTATACTTTTTTCTACTCTGAATCCCCAACCGGCAGCCTCTTTAAGATTGTCATAATGGTTATCGTGAGGGAGCTCTTCTGAAAGAAGGAAATAGACCAAACATTCCAATGACCTCGATTCAACAATCCTCGGATCGAGCAGCTTGAGGGTGCCTGCCGCTGCATTTCTCGGATTGGCAAATGGAGTTATATCTGCGTTGATTCTCTCTTCATTTAATCTGTTAAATACTGTCCTTGGCATGAGAATTTCGCCCCTGATAACAAATTCAGCGGGTAAAGATCCGCCGGTTATTTTCAGAGGGATGCTCCTGATTGTTTTTACATTTAATGTAACATCATCACCTTTGGTCCCGTCTCCCCGGGTTATAGCCCTGAAAAGAGAGCCATTTTTATAAATTATGCTTATTGACGCTCCGTCAAACTTCGATTCACATACATATTCGATTGGCTGAGAGATCGTTTTTTTTATCCGGCTGTCAAATTCCCTTAGCTCATCCTCGCTGTATGTGTTTCCAAGCGATAACATGGGATATGTATGATCATACTGCTCAAACTCTTTTGTTATATCGCTTCCAACTCTTCTTGTGGGAGAGTTCTCGCTGATAAACTCAGGGAATTTTTTCTCAAGAGTATCGAGTTCATTCAGGAGAATGTCGTACTCAAAATCCGAAATTAGAGGCTGATTTAAAACGTAGTACCTGTTATTATGTTCTTCAATTTCCTTCCTGAGTATGTCTATGCGTTCCTTTGCCTCAGATTTTTTCATCTGTTGTGTTAAAGTTATTGATTTTCAAGTGATCTATGATATTTTTCAGATATCATTCAATTTTTTAAACTAAAATTTAATTCCACACGCCGTCAATCTTAAATCCGCATTTATTGCACTTTCCGTTGGTAATATTGTTTGTCGCTATCCGGTAGCCCTGTCTGACTATAACGACAGAGTTGCAGGAGGGGCATTTTGTATCGGAAATTTCATTCCCGGGAGCATTACCTGTATATACATATTTTAAACCCTCACCAGTGGCTATACTATATGCATCATTAAGTAATTCAACAGGGGTAGCTGGCAATTGTTCAAGTTTATACAGAGGGTAAAACCTGCTGAAATGCAGAGGTGTGTTTTTAAAACCGTTATCGCTTAACCATTTGCACATATTTTTTATATCATCCTTATTATCAGTCCAGTCAGGGACTATAAGATTAGTTATTTCAAGCCATACTCCCATATCCTTAAAGACCTTAAGTGAATCGAGAACAGGCTGTAATTTTCCGCCTGTTAATTTCAGATATGTGCTCTCAGTGAAAGCCTTAAGATCAATATTGGCTGCATCAATTACACTGCAAAGCTTTTTCAGGGGATCGGCATTTATATAACCGTTTGACTTGAAGATGTTTTTTATTCCGGCTTTCCGGGCCAGAGTTGCAGTTTCGAAAACGTATTCATAAAAAGTAACAGGTTCGGAGTAAGTATATGCAATTGATTTGCAATTATATTTGAGACATTCTTCGACTACTTTTTCAGGAGGCAGATCATAATTTCTTGTTTTATCGGGACTAGTCTGTGAGATCGTCCAGTTCTGACAATTAAGACAAACCAGATTGCAGCCTGCTGTTGCAATAGAAAATGCTTTTGAACCTGGTAAAAAATGGTATAGTGGCTTCTTTTCAACCGGATCGACATTTACTGAACATGGATCGCCGAATGCCAATGTATATAACTTTGAATTGTGTACTACCCGGTTATTGCATTTGCTTAATTCTCCCTCCTTAAGTACGCATTCATTAGGACAGATCCTGCACATTATGCCTCTGGCCGTTTCTTCCTGGAACAATGCAATTTTCATAGCAGTGCTTTGTTCTAAAGATGAAACACCTGAAAAGGCGGTCCTGTAAGGAAAACACATCAGCCCGGCTGATAATGCCAATGATTTCTTCAGGAAATCACGCTTGCTTAGATCACATTTTCTATTCTTCATATTACCCTCCTCATTTAGTGAACTAACCGACTTAAATATTATACTGCAAATTTGATTTTTAAATTCTTTTTATAAGGTACTAATTAATCACACACTTCCTTTGTTCCTAGCGAACATGTATCGGGTTCATTGTTATACTCTTAAGAGCCAGGATATATATAACAGAACGCTATAGTTCATAAAGAACTTTTTCAAAAGAAAGAATTACTGCAAAATTAAGTATTAAAACTACAATTTGTTCCTGATTGTACCAAAGAGTATTCCTCCAAAAACCATTGCCGCTAAAATGTAAACTGAAATCTGAATTCCGAACATAGGCACAGTAAAACCTGAAATAAGGATAAAACCAAAAGCAGAACCAGCCAGATCGGCACTGTATATTTCAGGGGTTGTTGTCATACCGGCTGAATTATTGGTAAGTGCACGAAAGAAATGTCCGGTAAATAAGGCCGGTAAGAAACCGGAAAACATTATGACTGCAACCGAAAGCACATCACTCTTTAGTTCAATCATATAATTATAAATCAGCCCAAAAATGATATAAAATAAAATAAGTAAGATAACTTTGTTTCGTAATGAAATATTATTGAGATTTCTGATATTAGTTCCTGAGCCAACAGCAAGACCGGTCATTAAACTTGCTATTATCAGTCCTGTCAGCTGATACATGTTTCCGACCATTATTTGAAGGCTTAACAGAATAATAATTTCAAAACCTGCAAGAGCTGAAGCGCTGAAATACATAAGCAGGTTTCTCCTTTTTATTGTTGTTACCGGCAGTGCGAAGATGATAAACATCAGGATTAAAGCAGGTATCTTCTCACCCAGATTTTTACTGAACTGATAATATTGTGAATGCAAACATGCAACCGGAAAAGCAGAGCGGTTTTGTTTAATCCGGTGGTCAATCAGTGCACTGATTTCATCCGATTTCCTTGTTATAATATCATCCTCAAGAAAGTCAGAATTAACATAGATGGTTTTAATATGTCTCAACTCTTCAAGCTGACAGATTGAAGTAGAAATTGGCTTATCGGAGGCGATAAAATAAAGTTTATTGCCTAGAACAGGCTTTACATACTTGAAACTGGTGGCAAGACTATTATAAATTGAAGAATAAAGATCTATTGATTCCTTATTTAAATAGTTGTCTCCCGGCCCGGGAGAACACATAAAAATGCCGTCAGGTTTAAGTATTTTCTTCACCGCGGAAAAAAATTCCGAGGTATAATACCTGTTAAGCAAAAGAGTGGTAGGTGGTGGTACAAGCAAAAGAATGTCATCGACTTTTTCTGAGGAGATTCTTATATATTTATAAGCATCCATGTTAACAATAGTTACTTTCCCCGGAAATTTTTCTCTTGTTGATGTTTCATACCTGACCAGTGTCGGATCTCTTTCAATATAAATTACCTTGCTTACCGGATATTTTAAAATTTCAGGAATATGTGACTGAGGCGATCCTGATATCATAATAACTTTTTCCGGGGAATTACTCTGAAGCATTGCATAATGAATATCCTCTTCGCGTTCAGTAGCATCATTTTGTATGCGAGAAGCCGTTGATTGTAATAAAGACTTTCTTCTCCTTTATACCTGCCAGTTGTTATATTCCCATAGGGTGTATCTTTTGTTCCGGTGACTTTAATCCCCGGCAGCAGAATATGACGGAAAATGATATCGGGATTTGAAAAGATAATAAGAGCAGCAGGAATAAGGATAATAAATTTTACTAAAATTTTATTTTTTTGAGCATTAATATAATAGCTTATAAATGAATAGCTGACTGACAATAATATTATAAGCAGAAGCAACTTATATGTGTTGAGCAGACCTGCTGTTAACAGGGCAATGATAATACCTGCAAAAATTCCACCGGTAGTTTCGATAGAAAATGATTTACCTGGAATAAAGTCATTTTGTGATCTGGCAATTGTTATCAATTTGATAAAAGTAAACCCCGAGACCAGGCAAAAAGGAATCAGGACCAGGAATGTGTAGATAATTGATAACAGGAACGACGGAGTTTCACCAGGACTCAAGTAGACCCTTGAGAGAAATAGCAATAATGTGATGGACAATAATGGAGTAACTGAAAATATCAGATTTATTTTTCGCAGGTCATTAAGAGTTGATCTGCCGGCCAATGAGGAACCAAATGCCGATCCCATAAGCCATGATCCTAAAAATGAACCTGTTATAAGTTCAAAGCCGCCGGTCACATTCATTATTTCTCTTAAAAGCAGGAACTGAATTGAAGAACTGACAAACCCTATAATAAATAGATTTGTTCTTATTTGTGAAGGGCTGATGTTTTGATACTCAATCTTTTCAGTATTTCTTAATGTTTTGCTGAAAATTTTGCCATAGTAGTTCAGATGCCATAGAAAGTGTAACAAGCCTGTAATTGCAAGGGCAGTTCCAAATTCAACATGCCATTTTAAGATCGTTTTAATAAAAGGAATATTCCATTTATAGTTGATCTGGAGGGCAAGAAATACACCTGCAATGGCTGTTGCAAGAAATGTGACGGCGAGTGCTGAATTCCATAATTTTCTATGAAGCTGAAGGGAGTAATAACCTATCCGATAGAACAGATAACTTATTAAGTATAAAAGTATTGCAGTAAAGCAAGTGCTAATTACATGATACATATTTTATTTGCCTAAATTGACTGAAGAGCCTCTGGTAATCTTTTTGCAAAAAAAGAGACATAAAGGATATCATGAAAGTACATAAAGCAGTTATTGCCAGCAGTTTTAATGTCCGGGTCTCCCCATCTCTCAGTCTCTCAGTCACATTGTCCGTGGTTCACTTATTCTCATCAAGAACGACCCCTTCGTAGATAAAGAGCTCTGCATCTTTCCATCCATCCCATCCCAAGCCTGCTTTATCCCTTGAAGTATATCCCAGGAATTGCTCAACTGTCCATCCATTTTCTGTTGCTACCTGCGGAAGCATTGTTCCTGATCTTTGACCCTTTTTGATATAGATCCCATCCTTACCCAGGACTATCTCATTTATATTATTGATCTTTTTCAGTGGTCCTAGTACCGTTATTTCAATATCAGTATTTTTAAATTCATTTTTTGTAAGGGGGGAGAAGCGGGGATCTTCAAATGCCGAAGAAACTGCTGATTCCTGGACAACTTTAAATAATGGCTCTGAAGAAATGAACCTTCCTATGCAACCTCTTAATGCACCATCTTCTTTAAGAGTAACAAAAGCCCCCATAGGCTTATGAAGATTCTCAGAAATGGATTTTTCATCTATGACATAATTTTTGTTTTGAAAAAGCATTGACTCAATACTGTTTCTGGCAATGGCAAAAAGCTGTTTTTTTTCTTCTTTTGTAAAAGAAAAACTATTTTCTGACCCTTGGGAAACTTCTGTTTTTTGCTTTTTATCGACGATAACAATAGCATTATAACCGACCACCTCATCTTTTCCGGCGCCCTGTGAATCTCCTGAATTAGAATAATCAATAAGCTTGATTTCCAGATCGGGATTTCCTTCTGTCAGGTCGAGGAGTGCTAGTCCCGAAGTCCAGCCACACATGCTTGTAACCAGTCCCGGAATTTGTTTCGCTGCATTATTACTCAGTGTTCTGAGAAATGTGTTTGGATTACTCGATTCAATACTCATTGCTGTTCTGTGGTCATTCTCAACAGCATCATTATAATCAGGATAATGAGAGAAGTCGCTGCTGATAACAAACAGATTTTCAGGTGTAAACCATGGTCTGAGAGCCTCCGCAATTTTTTTCACAGTGTTTTCATCATCAGTACCAATAATAATAGGAACAATTGTGGCATATTATTCTTAAAATAATATTGGATGAAAGGCAATTGATTCTCAATACTATGTTCCTGTAAATGAGCATTTATCGGAAAATTGAATACTTTGTTGTTTTTAATCAGCTTATTGGCTATTTCTTTGTTTACTGTAACTCTCCCCAATGGAGTAATATAATCGCCGCAATTATAAACTGATGCACCATCAAAATACATTACATGGCTTGATCCGATAACAAAGATATTTTTATATACAGCATCCCTGGGGACGGCTGAGAATGCTGATGCAGCTGTTCTCCCTGAAAACTTATAGCCGGCGTGAGGGGATGATTATTGCCCTTACATACCAGTTGGCTGGTGATTTTTTGCAGCTCTCAAAAAGGTCGGTAAGATCTTTTTTCAGTGTCTCTTTATCAGCCGGATAAAATCTGCCTGCTGCATATGGCTGCCTGTCAGTTGCCACATTCTGTGAAAATGTTTCCATGGTAGTAATTATTGATAGCAAAACAATGAATACAGTTTGCATGACTATTACAATTAATTGGCGTAATAAAGTTATGCCAAAAAAATTGAAGAAATAATAGTTTATAAAGAAAAGTTGGGCAGGAAATCAGATGAGAACCATAGACTCTTTAAGTATTTCGCCTCTGTCATCGGTGCCGTAAATTTTTATACCAAGACTTACAGTTGGAACACCGATCATATGAATAATAGGGTGGAGCTCATCTTTAAGATCTTCAGCTTCCATATTGTCATAATCTTCAATATTGAAGTAAAGATGAATCATCAGTGTGTACTCACTATCTTTTATTGAACCCAGAGTCTGCACAATTTTTGCCAGCCAGATGGCTGATGCCGTGTTAAAGTATTCAAGATTAAGACGCAGATTTGTTGTAGGCCTTGGATTCTTGATATATTCATTAACCCATTTAAGTACTGATTCATAGATGATTGCAGCATTCTCAGGAATTGACTTTCCTGACATGATAAGTTCACCAGAAGGATAATTTAAATCAACCTGAGGTGTTTTGGCAGTCGGTTCAATGAATAAATTTTTCAACTCCACCTTTAAATCTAAAATATGATGGTATAAAGCTACATAAAATACATATTCAAAAGTATAATAAGTTTTTAATTTTAGCTTGTCTTCTTTATCAAAAAGAAAAGGGCAGGTAGTCAAATATTTTATAAGGTTGGTATAAATGGAAAATTTTCACGGTTATTGTATGCAGCCCTTTTTGGTTATGGATTCTTGTAATTCAATATATTAATATATTATCTTTGCAACCTGAAATTTGTCAAGGAAAAAATGGAGATTATTCTAAAAGAAAAGATAAAAGAAGCTGTTAAAAATATTTACAATAGCGAAGTAAAGGATGACCTGATACAGATTCAGGAAACACGAAAAGATTTCGAGGGAGACTTTACACTGATTGTTTTTCCTCTCTTGCGTTTTTCAAAAAATACGCCCGAAAAAACTGGAGAAATGATCGGAAAATATCTGATTGAAAATCTTAACCATTCAGGATCCAATATTATCAAAGGTTTTAATGTTATTAAAGGATTCCTTAATCTTGAAATCTCCGATGAATGGTGGGTAGGTTATTTCAGAAAACTGGTCAGCTGAGAAAAGTCATCTTGGAAAGATGTCAGGTTTCCAAGCCTGAAACAATACTTGGTAGAATATTCTTCACCAAATACAAATAAACCCCTACACCTTGGACATATAAGGAACAACTTTCTTGGTTATTCTCTTTACGAATTTTATCGGGATGCGGGCACAGAGTAATTAAAACAAATATTGTCAATGACAGTGGAATCCATATCTGCAAATCGATGCTGGCCTGGCAAAAATTTGGAAACGGGGAAACTCCTGAGTCATCAGGAATGAAAGGAGATCATCTTGTTGGAAAATACTATGTATTATTTGAGAAAAATTATAAAATCCAGATTGAAAAGCTTGTAAAAGAAGGCATGGACGAAAACGGAGGCAAAAAACTCCGCACCTCTTATGACGAGAAGCCAGGGAGATGCTTCTTAAATGGGAAGCAGGTGATCATGAAGTTTATCGGGTTGTGGAAAATGATGAATTCATGGGTTTATAAAGGCTTTGATGAGACATATAAAAAGCTTGGAGTTGATTTCGACAGGATTTATTATGAATCAGATACCTATAAGATAGGGAAAGATATAGTCCTCAAAGCACTAAAAGAAAAGATTCTTTACAGGAATGAAGATAGCTCAATATGGGCTGACCTCACTCAGGACGGATTGGATCAGAAGCTTCTGCTCCGTTCTGACGGTACTGCCGTATATATGACCCAGGATCTGGGAACTGCAGTTGACCGTCATAATGAGTATAAATTCAACAAGAATATTTATGTCGTTGGGAATGAGCAGAATTATCATTTTCAGGTACTTAAGGCTATCCTGAAAAGGATGGGCTATGACTGGGCTGATGGGCTTATTCATTTCTCATATGGAATGGTTGAACTTCCTGAGGGAAGAATGAAATCGCGTGAAGGAACAATAGTGGATGCAGACGACCTTATAAAAGAGATGCAGCTCACTGCCATGGAAGTATCACTGGAACTGGGTAAATTATCCGGCTTCTCACAGGAAGAAAAGGAAGAAATATTCAGGAAAATAGGTATGGGCGCTTTGAAATATTATATACTCAAAGTTGATCCAAGAAAAAATATGACATTCAATCCTGCTGAATCAATTGATTTTAATGGCAATACCGGTCCATTTATACAGTATACATATACACGGATAAAATCTGTATTCCGGAAAGCTGAGCAGATGGGAATTAGTACTGAAAAGCTGCTATTTACCGGAGAAAAAGCAGGGGCTAAAGAAATTGAGCTGATAAAATTGTTGCGTAAATTTTCTGAAACAGTTTCTGCTGCTGCAACGGGATATACTCCTGCTCTGATTGCAAATTATTGCTATGAACTGTCGAAGGAATATAATCAGTTTTATCACGATTTTTCTATTCTTGGTGAGGATGATGAAGAAATAAGAAATTTCAGGCTGATATTATCACGGGTCACAAGTGAGATTATTTTTAAGGGAATGTGGCTTTTGGGTATTGAAATGCCGGAAAGGATGTAAAAAAGTCAGAAGTCAGAAGTCAGAAGCTAGAAGATGTGTTTTCTACTTCCGACTTCCGACTTCCGACTTCCGTCCTCGGACATACAATTATAAGTTAAATTATTTTATCGAAAATTATATGTTTGAAAATTTAAGTGAACGGCTGGAGAAATCCTTTAAAATATTAAAGGGACAGGGAAGAATATCTGAAATAAATATTGCTGAAACACTTAAGGAAGTCAGGAGGGCTTTACTCGATGCGGACGTAAACTTTAAGATAGCCAAGCAGTTTACTGATACCGTCAAGCAAAAGGCAATAGGACAGGAGGTTCTCAAATCGGTTAACCCGTCGCAGATGATGGTTAAAGTCGTTCATGATGAACTTGTTGAATTGATGGGTGGCGATAAATCGGATCTTAATATTAAAATCAATCCTTCAATTATCCTTATTGCAGGACTTCAGGGGTCAGGAAAGACAACTTTCAGCGGTAAACTTGCCAAATGGGTAAAAAGCAAAAGAGGAAAAAATCCTTTGCTTGTTGCGTGTGATGTATACCGGCCTGCCGCAATTGAACAACTGAAGGTTATTGGTTCACAGATTGAAGTTCCTGTATATACTGAGGATGGAAATATGAACCCGATTGTTATCGCCCGTAATGCCGTGAAAGAGGCAAAAAAGACCGGCCACGATCTGGTAGTAATAGATACTGCAGGCCGTCTGGCGATTGATGAGGAGATGATGAAAGAGATTTCTTCAATAAAGGATGCTGTGAATCCGCATGAGATACTATTCGTTGTTGACTCAATGACAGGTCAAGATGCAGTAAATACAGCTAAAGAATTCAATGAACGACTTGATTTTGATGGAGTTGTATTAACAAAACTTGATGGAGATACAAGAGGTGGAGCAGCTCTTTCTATAAAATCGGTGGTCAATAAGCCGATTAAATTTGTGAGTTCGGGTGAGAAGATGGAGGCAATTGATATTTTCTACCCGGAGAGGATGGCTGATAGAATACTGGGAATGGGAGATATAGTATCTCTTGTCGAAAAAGCACAGGAACAATATGATTCAGAAGAAGCAAGAAAACTTCAGAAGAAAATCTCCAAAGACCAGTTCGATTTTAATGATTTTATTTCTCAGATTCAGCAGATAAAGAAAATGGGAAATGTCAAAGACCTGATGGCAATGATACCTGGTGTAGGAAAAGCCGTAAAAGATCTTGATATTGATGATAACGCATTCAAAGGTATTGAAGCAATTATAAAAAGTATGACTCCTGAAGAGAGGACAAATCCGGTTGTTCTCAATGGCAGCAGGCGCAAAAGAATTGCCAGTGGAAGCGGCACAACTGTACAGGAAGTGAATAAGCTTCTTAA
The DNA here is from genome assembly GCA_963747625.1 of uncultured Bacteroidales bacterium. Classification (GTDB taxonomy): domain Bacteria; phylum Bacteroidota; class Bacteroidia; order Bacteroidales; family VadinHA17; genus LD21. The sequence goes on from CAVVGP010000102.1 coordinate 13,836, forward strand.
ACAGTTTGATGAGACAAAAAGGATGATGAAGATGATGACAAAAGGAGGGAATGTCGGAAGACTCATGGGAAAAAAATAAAATGCGACATGTATAAGATTATCGATGGCAAGAAGGTAGCCTCTGAAATCAAGAAGGAAATTGCTGAAGAGGTACAAAAATTAAAGACAGACAGAAAAAAGATTCCCCACCTTGCTGCTATTCTGGTTGGAAATGATGGTTCGAGTGAAACATATGTTGCCAACAAAGTAAAAGACTGCGGGGAAGTCGGATTTATATCGACCCTTGTAAGATTTGGTAACGAAATTTCAGAAGCTGATTTACTGGGAAAAATTGATGAATTCAATAATGATCCTGAAATAGACGGATTCATTGTACAGCTGCCGTTGCCAGCACATATATCAGAGAATAAGGTAATTGAAGCAATTGACCCGGAGAAGGATGCTGACGGTTTTCACCCTGTAAATATCGGGAAGATGGTTCTTGGAATTCCCGGTTATCTGCCCGCCACACCATTTGGGATTGTGGAGCTTATAAAACGATATGGTATTGAAACATCCGGCAGAAGCTGTGTTGTTATAGGCCGCAGTAATATTGTAGGCAGACCGGTAAGTATTCTGCTTTCACAGAAAGGAATGGATGCAACAGTAACTGTTGTACACAGCCGAACAAAGAATTTAAAGGATATATTAAGCAATGCTGATATAATTATTGCTGCACTTGGATCTCCTTCATTTGTCAAAGATGAAATGGTCAAAACAGGAGCTGTAGTGATTGATGTCGGGACTACCCGTATCAAAAGCCTTGAGACTAAATCGGGATATAAACTCGTTGGTGATGTCGATTTTGAAAGTGTAGCTTATAAATGTTCATATATAACTCCCGTTCCTGGAGGAGTGGGACCAATGACCAGAGTATCGCTTTTGCGGAATACCCTCGATGCGGCAAAAAGGCGTCAGAAAATATAATGAGCATCTATTATTTTGAAGAAAAATCCACACCGGTGAAATATAGGTCAAATCCTCCTTTGCCTCCCGGCCTGTTTGAAGAAAACATAAGAAAATAATTTGAAAAATGAGGATCATAGCCAATAACCGGTCTGTATTCATCATACTGGGTATTTATTCGGGGACCAAGATTTACAGGTGAGCTCCAGTTCCCGTTGCTCATAATGGAATAGTAGAGGTCATAACCTCCTAGTCCACCGGGTCTGTTGGATGTAAAAATCAAAATCTTTTTGTAGATAAATGGACATTTGTCATCATAAGAACTATTTATGCTGTCGACCTTTACCGGAACTTGATAATCGAGGTTGAACCATGATGTAAGATCCTCATCTGCTGGTTTATCCAGGTAATATATATCAAAGTTCCCATCTTTATTCGATGAAAAATAAGCTGTATCCTGATTGAAATTCAAACAGATATATGCATCATCAAAATCTGTATTCATAAGTTTTATGGGAAAAGGGCCGGATATATCAGGAATAAGAGAACCGGAGGCCGGTTCATTTTTAAGATAGTACAGATCAAGGTTACCAGTTGAATTTACTGAAGAGAGCAAAAGATATTCAAAACCATCGATGGTGCTGAACAGCCTGTACAGGTCCGAAATCATTTCCCGGAGTCATTGGCCTGTCAATCAGTTTAGTGAGGAATGGATCAGTAGTTATTTGCAGATCCAAAGCCAAAAACTCCTGTCGTCTGATCAAAAATGTACAGGAAATACTTGCCTGTTCAAGGTCAAATTGTCCGCCTGAACTTTCCCTGTTGCTCGAAAAAATAATCGGTACAGTCTGGCCTAACTGGTACAAGGCAATATTATAATCATCATATGGCGAATTAATATCAGCTATGTTAATAATCGTATCGGGGAAAGTACCTCTGGCATATTTCATCGGATTTTCCGATTTTTTACAACCTGTTGAAAAAAGCGGAAATAGTAAGATACTCATGTCGCTAATACAATACTGGTATATTGTGTTTTATTCATAGTGATTTGAATTAAAGAAAAGTATCAATGCAAATATAATATATCTATAAAAAGAAAAACCGGGAGGTCGCCCGGTTCTTCGAAGATAGAATTTAGGTTAATTCTAGGGTAAATAGGGTATATTTTAATATATACTTTTCGGTTTTACAGATAATAGATGAATATTTTGTGACCTGTGGTTGCGTCAGTTTTGATAAAAAAGATACAAATAATATCACATTTTAATTGTACTTATCTGTTATTCAAATGCTTAAAAAAATGTTAAATTGTTAATAATTGAGTATAATGTAAACACCCTAATTAAAAATAGTATTAATTTTGTAACCATATTTTTTGAACCATGGAAGACGACAAGTATGGGTTCTCCTACGAGGAAGAGGTGAAACTTGCAGTACAGAAGTTTGAAAGGATGAAGAAAAATAATGAAAGTTATTTTTTTGATGTTATTGAATTTGAAACAATTATTGATTATTATATTGAAAGCAATAACTCAAATAAAGCTTTTGAAGCAGCAACACTAGCCAGTGAACAGCATCCGAATTCGGTTTCAATACAATTAAGAAAAGCCAGGGTTCTCTTGATAAAGGAAGAGCTGTTGAAGCATTGAGGCTGCTTAAAAACTTGAAAGTATTGAACCAGGGAATCATGAAATATTCATAGCTTAAGGGTACAGCTTTCGGCATGCTTGGCGATATTCAGGCTGCAAAAAAAATGTTTGATTTCTACGCTTAC
>CAVVGP010000103.1:0-21095 GCA_963747625.1 uncultured Bacteroidales bacterium
GAGAGAAGGTTAACGCAAAGTGGCTGCGCAATGGCCATTGCCGTGCATTCTCCAATCGCAAGCAAAGGTTGTTGTCGATCTACGCGGGAGTCCGGCCGCGGAATTGGAAGTTCGTCGCATTGGAGCAGAGGCAAGTATGGGGAACCGAACATTATTGATGCAGGAACGACTGAACAAGGCAGGGTCTGGGTTTGCGGAGTTGCCGGAGGTGGGGAACGGCCCGTTTCTCTCCGCGGCTGGGGCGAAGCTCGCAAGCGGGCTGGAGAGTGGGTCTGTGCCGGGAGCGCGACCAGATTCTGCTGGAACACCTTCCCACAGTGCGCTACCTGGCGCGGCGGATCCACGAGCGGCTTCCACAGCACGTCGAGTTGGACGACCTGATCTCGGCCGGCGTGGTGGGTCTGATCGACGCGTTCTCCAAGTTCGATCATACCAAGCAGGTGCAGTTCAAAAGCTATGCGAAGTTCCGCATTCGCGGCGCGATCTGGACTCGCCGGAAAGATATTTTGGGCCACAAAACTTATTAAATTTTGAAATGCATTTAGTATAGACCGGGAAGGGAAAAGCACGTTCCAAACGTAGCGAAGCCCCTGGATAAATTCGGGGTTTACTGTTTTAATAAATATGATCGATTTGATTTTCCTTTCTTTATAAGTTCCTGATCTCTTAAACGGGGCCATACATTATTTTTAGTAACCTTAACTTTTTTAAACCATGGATATAAATGTTCATATACCAATTATCCTGATTATAGGGATTATTATCTTCATACTTATAATATACTCCAATTTTCATAATCTTAAAAAAGAAAAACGGAAGATCCAAGAAGAATTAAAGAAATTACAGTTTTCTATCAATGACTTAGCTGATCAATTATTTCAAAAGTATAAAGAAAAGGAGCTTGAAAATCAAAAAACATTCATAGCAGAGACAGCCTTGACAAATGCTAAGCTAAAACTTGAAATGTGGGAAATGGAATGGGAGACTTTTTATAGACAAGATGCAATATCAAGAAAGTCAATCTGTCATTCTCGGGAAAGTAACAGAACATTTAATCCCATTTCATTCAACATTTCCATACAATCCAAAAGAAGCAAGATTTATTGGAAGCCCAGTTGATTTAATTGTCTTTGATGGAGTAGAAAATGAAGAAAATGTAAAAGTCTATTTAATCGAAATCAAAACAGGTAATTCAAATTTAACAAAAAGACAAAGACTGATTCGTGATGCAGTTCTAGAGAATCGTGTTTATTGGCGAGAATTAAAAATTGATTAATCGGTTGATAACAAAAGAACGAACGTCTAAAATGGACGGTGCTTTAATTAATTACCTTCCGCAGCCCTGACAACTTCATCTAGCCACCAATCACACGTCCACTTATCGGGCTTTTGCAAAAACTCATACCAACCCACACGGACACGGACGGCAATTAAACCGCCGGGCTGTTATTCTTAAGCATCAGCGACTTATGAGACAGATACTACCTAGACAAAAAACGCCTAAGCATAACTTTAGAAAGCATATTACTGACTTGCGAGACGAGCGGATCGGTTTTTGCTTTATTACTTATTAGGTACACATTGATAAGTTATTTTCTATCCATCTACCTAGACTAGAATATGCAAGTAAGTTTTACCACGCGACATGCCCTTTTTCCAATGACCTGTGTCGCGAAAACAATTTCAGTCTTAACCGATTAATCTAACGAGATTTGTTTAAATTGGAATGAATTTTGCTGATAATAAGTTAACCCTTTTCAAAATAGCCCAATTATGAAAAAGCTATTATTGCTTATTTTAATGATTATATCCTGCTATGGATGTAAAAAAGATAATTCTTTTGACTATTCCTCGAGTTTAACTGGAAAATGGTCTTGGTTAAGGACTTGTGGGGGATTTGCAGGATGCAGAGGTCCAGAAATTGACCATGTTACTATTAATGTGGTTTTTACGTCGGATTCAATTTATAATTATTATCAAAATGATACTTTAAAATATTCCATTAGATTTTCCACATATAAATTACTTTCTAAAGAAGGAAAGGATTCTGTAAATTTTATTAAATATGATTCAGGTGGTTCGATGAATTACTCCATATTCCATGATACACTAGGAATAGGTAATTATATATTTAGCAGTATATATAAAAGGATTAAATAAAAGCCTAAGCATAACTCTGACGGTGCTATGAAAAGTCTTGCCCCGGAGGAAAGATAGGTCCTGGAGAAATTCCCGATTTGCTGTTTATAACTGTACCTTTATGTCCTTAATGAGCCATTTTTGAACCAGCTGATAACCTATTTTATTAAATTCTATAATTTTAGCGGCATCAAACAATACAATTATGGATTAGTCAAATTATTGAATTATTTAATACTTTTATGATTAATAACATATTCAAATTAGACACTATGAGAATTCTATCATTAACACTTGTAATTCTTGGGTACAATTACTTTGGAAGCACAAACTCTGGGTACCACTTACGAATCAAAAACACTTTATAGTAACATTTTAAAAATGGACCGTAAATATACGATCTATTTACCAGCAGGTTATGAATCTTCTGACCGTAGTTACCCAGTATTATATTTGTTGCATCCGGCAGGTCCAGCTAATACAATCCCTAACCATCAATCATGGTTATATTACGGAGAACTGAAACAATATTTAGATAAGGCCATTGGGGCAGGAGACATTACACCGATGATTGTTGTAACTACCGGATGCCAACTTCGGATCAAAAAGGGTCAGTTACTTTAATGATCCTGAAGGAGATTTTAATTTTGAAGACTTCTTTTTTAAAGAATTTATCCCATTTATAGAAAAGAATTATCGCTGTCGCACAGATAAAGGTAGTAGAGCAATTGCCGGAGCATCACTAGGAGGAGCAGCTGTTTTGCAATATGCCATACATCAACCTGACTTATTTTCAGTAGTATGTGCTTTAAGCGCCGCTGTGAGAAAATACGATTCTGAATATTTGAAAAAAAGATATCCAAATGTAAGTGATAAAACATTGACAGAATGGTATAAGCCTTATGATGTTATCAGTTACTTTGAAAACCTTACTGAAAACACAGAAATTAAAACAAAATTGTACATCACATGTGGTGACGATGATCTATTGTCATCAAACAACGCACTGTTACATATAGCTCTTAAATCTAAGGGTATAGCACATGAATTCAGAATCTATAACGGAGCACATGACTGGTCTTACTGGCGAAGTGTAACACCTGAATTCATAATGTTTATCTCTGATTCTTTTCGTAAATAATTAAATAACAACGGTTTATAATACGGACGGTGCTACGAAAAGCACAACCAGACACAGACGGCAACGAACCAAACCGCCGGCTGTCAGGCTTAATGGCTACCTGAATCAACAAGAGTGGCATAAAAATTGTTGCAATCTTAAAAGACTAATCTTTACATATGAAAAAAGATAGAATGAATTATTGGTTCCCTTTTATTTTGACAGCCATTACATTTATAATGATTTCAAGTTGTGAAAAGAAAAGTACTGATGATAAAGGTAGTTTACTTGGTAGTTGGGTTTCAACAGATTTAGCAGATACAATAGAATTTTCGTCTTATCATGATTTATTTAAATTAATCTATGGCGTTAGGGATCATTATGATTACAGTTTATCAAAGGATAGTATACTTATACAGTACAGTGGGATGTTATTACCATTCGCGTACATTGGTCCACCAAAAGACCACTTCTACCAATTAAATGGGGAGAAATTGACTATTGATTTTAGACCATATTGCTTCGGATTTTTAAGCCAGACAATTATATTCATAAGGCGGTGATTTCTAGACAAATTGAGGATATACCCTAAATTACTTTTTATCGAGATAAAAAAACTAAGCTTAGCTCGCTCAGTGTTATGAAAAGCACATCATCATGCTTGAGACAAGTCCTGGAGAAATCCGGGATTTTTTGTTTTATTCCGGGAAGTTATAAATAGATTAATACCATAAAGAGCATCAGAAGTTAAGGAAGTAATTATCTTTACAGCCTAATCAAAATTTATACAGATGGAAGAACATATTAAAAAAATTGAAAGGCTGTTTAACGAATATCGTGAGATGTTTCCTGAGTTAACCCTGAAAGAAGTCACTAAGCAACTAAAGAAGGATGTAGACCTTTACGGAAGATTCTCTTTTGGAAAACCAAAGAAAATAGATCAAAAGTAATCCTGAAAAGCTCTGTAGTAATATGGGGCTTTTACTACTTAAACTTGAAATATGACAGCCCTAATTACGTACCAAGTAAAAAATAAGGCTTATAATTCAGATGGTTAATATCATATATTAAATACCAGCTGGATCACAAAAAAGGAAAGCGATGCTTTCCTTTTTTGTTTTTATGCCTATATACTATTGAAATTCAACTAATTCCGGCTGCTTCTATCTTTGTCCAGCCAGTGAATCAAAGAGTTTTATTTACAATAATTGTAAAGAATTAGTTTTGAGATTATTTAACAGACATTATTGAAAAGGTAAGCTCATTAAATAATTTTGTCACTATAAAAATGTTCTTACCTTGACAGCACAGGTATCTGCCTGTTTATCGATTCTTCAAGTGAAATTAGAGTTTCAGTACGTACTATGCCCTGAATATTCTGGATTGTATCGGTTAAGATCATACGCAGATGCTCATTATCCCTGGGTATAAACTTTTATAAACAATGAATAATTACCGGTGGTATAGTGGCATTCTATGATTTCAGGTATTTCCCTGAATTTATCAACTACATCTCTGAAATGACCCGGATGGTCAAGAAATATACCAATATAAGCGCAGGTTTTAAAATCCTACCATAACCGGATCAACCTTAAATTCAGATCCTCTTATGACACCAATCCTTATAACCGCTGAACACGCTGATGTATTGCTGCCCCTGAAACCCCACACTCCCTGGCAACTTCAAGATAAGGAATCCTTGCATTCTTTGTGATAATGTCAAGAATTTTCTTATCAAGATTATCAATTTGTAAATTTTCCGACATTTTTATATTAATTAATTAATAGATTGAAACTATATGTTTTTATTTTCTTACAAATTTAAAGGAAAAATGAGAAAATGTGCCGGCTGTATAAAAATGTTTGAATTTTTATTATTCTGAACTGAAGGATCAGGTCTTTCTGTTTATGTAGCCGACAATTTCTTTTATATCTGAAAATCCACGTTTTATAAGATAATTTTCAATTCCCTCGACTATTTTTACAGAGATCTGAGGATCAATGAATGAGGCAGTTCCAATCTGAACAGCAGACGCTCCGGCAAGAATAAATTCCAGAGCATCGGAAACAGACATTATCCCTCCCATTCCGATAACAGGAATCTTGACTGCATTAGCCACCTGCCAGACCATCCTTACTGCCACAGGTTTTACAGCAGGACCGGAAAGTCCGCCGGTAATTGTCGATAAAGCAGGTCTCATTTTTGCAACATCAACAGACATGCCGAGCAGGGTGTTAATCAGAGAGACTGAATCGGCGCCTTCATCTTCAACCACTTTTGCAAAATCAACAATATTTGTAACATTTGGTGAGAGCTTGACGATAAGCTTTTTGGAATAAACAGATCTTACTTCCCTGGTAACTTCACGCGCGGAGTCGAGGTTTGTTCCAAAAGCCATTCCTCCCATTTTTACATTAGGACAGGAAATATTCAGTTCAACTGCCCTTATCTTATCAAGTTTATTAATCCTTTCAGCCAGAGCAATATAATCTTCAATATAACTGCCATTTATATTAACAATAATGTTGGTATCGTAGTTCTTTATACGGGGATATATGGATTTTTCAAAGTAATCAACTCCCTTATTCTGTAACCCGACAGCATTAAGCATTCCTGACGGCGTTTCAGCCATACGCGGATATGAATTGCCTTCTCTGGCTTCCATTGTAGTGCCTTTAAGTACTATTCCTCCCAGGTGTGCAATATCAATGAAATCTTCAAACTCAGTACCATTTCCAAAGGTTCCTGATGCCGTTAATACCGGATTCCTGAAATGCAAATCGCCGATAGAAAAACCAAGATTCACCATTTTAAATCATTTACATTGAAAACCGGTCCGTCTGTACAGGAGCACAGATTACCCCTGGTTGTATCCACAACGCAACAAAGGCAGACTCCTATTCCGCATGCCATGAGGTTTTCGAGTGACACTTCGCAAACTATATTTCTATTTTTGCAATAAGAAGCTAATGCTTTCATCATTGAATCTGGTCCGCAGCAATAAATACGATTATACTTATTTGCCGAGAGAACTGAATGGCTGGTAACATATCCCTTTTCTCCCACTGAGCCATCTTCAGTAGTGAGGAATACATTGCCTACTGTGCAATATTCATCGAATTCAATAATCCGCTCCCTGTTACGGAATCCCAGGAGAATATCAGGAATAAAACCATTCATTTTCAAGTATTTACCCAAAAACAGTAATGGTGCAATACCGCATCCGCCTCCAACCAGAAGTACTTTTTCACCTTCTGATGGCAGGGAGAAGGAATTGCCTAATGGGTAAATAATATTTAAATTATCGCCTTTACCAAGTTCTGAAAGACGCCTTGTGCCTTTACCAGCTATCTGAATGAGAATTTTAAAAGTATTTTTCTCATAGTCAACATCGTGAATGGAAATAGGTCTTCGCAGGAAAGTCTCCGGACTGCCATCAACTCTTACCTGTGCAAACTGACCAGGCTTAAATTCGGGAATTTTATTGTTTCCTGACAGTTTAAGAATAAAAAAATCATTATTAAGGCGCTTATTTTCAATTACTTTCAGATCTTCAATGCGCATTGCCATCTAGTTTGCGTTTGTGACAAAGATAATTTTTATGACTGATTTCCAAAAATTTAAAGAGATGATAATTACAGTCATTCAATATCATTTTATAACCATTATTTCCTTGGAAAAAACTCTTCGAAGCTGTTATTTTCATAGAACCATACAATTTTGACAACGTCAGATTCAAATTTATTTGCGAAATCAGCAGAATATTTCTCTGTTTTTCTTTTTATCTCATCCTGATTAGCACTTTCAGTCTTTTCAGCTTCATTTTTTAAATTAAGCTGCTGGCTTTTTAAATTCTCGGAGTCGTCATAATCAAAAAGATTCTGCATTCTTGGCTCTTTGTACATTGATCCTTTCCCAAATAAAAGCCAGTCTGTCGAAAGAAATTTATACTTCTCCAGCATTTTTATTACAAAATCAAGGCTTGGATTGTTTCGTCCGGATAATATATGGGAGATACCTGAAGCCTGAACACCAATTTCCTCAGCTAACTGAGCTGAAGATTTATTTTCATTCTTCAAAAATTCAAGTAAACGCTCTTTCATAATGAAATATTTTTAATATTACAAATGTAACCATTATGGTAATTACAGTGGTAACTATTTAACATTACATTTGTAATCCAAGTAAACATTGCTGTAATACATAAGTTGTTTAGCTTACCTAAGTACCTGATTTAATTCAATTTATATTCTGCTTTATTTAAAGTTATACTGTAGTTTAGTATATTAAATAACTAGTATAGAGCATATTAACGTTTAAATCTAAATTATTCAGAGGCTTTAATAGCAATAATTGTCAGAAATGCTAAATAATTACTCCAATTAGATATATTTATAGTATTGGTTTACTGGAATTTATAATTATATAGAAGTAAATGTAAAAATATTTAACTTTGTAATCTGTTTATGCTTGTATTTGTAGTTACACTTGTAATGAAACAGGCATTGTTTACATGGTTACAAATGTAATCCTGTACATTTGTCCTTAATAGATATAATTCAGGTAACAAAAAGATTTTCTTGGCTTTTTTTAAAAATCGCTGGGAAGAAAAAATTGAATATTTCAGACTCTCCTGCTATTGAAAGTCAAATATTCAATCCTGGCGAAGTTAAGCTTTTTGAATTGAAAGGCAGAAATGGCATATAAAGGTGATTCTAATCGGGTCTGTAATTTCTGGCTGCAACATCGTCAAACTCATTCTCTGAACGGGCAATTACTGCTGTGGCAAGACAGTTTCCAATAACATTGACAGAAGTACGTGCCATATCCATTAGTACATCAATCCCAAGAATGATAAAGACCGGTTCCACAGGCAAACCAAAACTTGCAACAGTTCCCAGTAAGATAACAAGTGCAGCCCTGGAAACACCGGCAACTCCTTTGCTTGTAAGAATAAGAGTAAAACAAATTATTAACTGCTTATCAATAGGAAGGTTAATACCTGCAGCCTGGGCAACAAAAATAGATGCCAGGGAAAGGTATAATGTTGTGCCATCAAGATTAAAACTATAGCCTGTGGGAATCACAAATGCAACTATTTTTCTTGGAATTCCGAACTTTTCCATAGATTCCATAGCTGAAGGTAAAGCGGATTCAGAGTTAGCTGTTGCAAATGCTATAGTAGCTGGTTCTGTTATTGCCCTGATAAATTGTCTGAGAGGGATTTTGAAAATCAACGTAACCGGAAAAAGTACAAATCCCAGAAAAATGATCAATGCTATATAAAGAGTAACGAGAAGTTTAAAGAGATTATAAAGAATATCCAGTCCCATATGACCCACCGTATAAGCAATAGCTGCAAAAACGGCAACCGGTGCATAGTACATGACTATATTTGTAAACTTAAACATTATTTCAGAAAGGCTTTCGCTAAACCGTACTATTGGTGTTCGATACTTTTCTTTGACCATTGCAACGGCAATTCCAAATATAATGCTGAAGATAACTATCTGCAGAATCTGGCCTTCGTAAATTGCTTTGGCAATATTCTCGGGAAAAATGTGAAGAATAAAATCTCCTGCAGTCTGTGCTTTCAGAGCTGCTATAGTAGGTACTTCAGTGTTGGGAGGCAACACCACTCCCACACCGGCTTTTCCAATGTTAATTGCCAGCAGGCCTATAAACAAGGCAAGAGTCGACACTATTTCAAAATATAACAGGGATTTCCATCCCATTCTTCCTATTTGCTTAATATCTGTATGACCAGCAATGCCAACAACCAGTGTTGAAAATAAAAGAGGGGCAATAATGGTTTTTATCAACCTGAGAAAGATATCACTCAAAACCTGAATTTTTTTTGCAACTTCAGGAACATCATACCCGAATTCTGCTCCTGCAACCATAGAAACCAGTATCCAGGTTGTAAGAGTATTCTTGCGCAGGGCATAAATAACCAGTAATATTACTGTTAATATCCTAAATATAAGTAGAATAAAAGAAGGAATCTCAAGTACTTTATTGGCTTTTATTACTGATAATACAATAGTAATGCTGACAGCACTTAGAAGCAAATAAGGGAAAAGTTTCCAGGCTTTTTGCATTAAATATCAGTATTGTGCAAAGCAATTTCTGTTTAGTAAGATCAGCCGCAACTTCCTGAGCACTCTGAATTTTCTTTACTGCCACATCCGGAACATGAGTTCATTGTAGCAGCTAATTCGTTTTCAGTAGCTTCGCGCACTTCAATAATTTTGCCAGAAAAAAACAGATCAAGGCCAGCCATCGGGTGATTAAAATCCATTTTTACAGAAGTCTCGGTAATTTCATTTATAACCCCTGTAAGCGGGTTTCCCTCTGAATCTGTCATAGGGACCTCATTTCCAACTCTGCAAATATCTTCATTTATTTTCCCGTCAGTCTCAAACACAGACAAAGGAACATCGATTATCATTTCTTCCCTTTTATTGCCGTAAGCTGCATCCGAATTGAGAGTAAACCGGAAAAGATCTCCTTCCTTCAATGACATTATATTTGTTTCAAAAACCGGAAGTAACCGTCCTGTACCATAGATAAATTTTAATGGACCTGTTTCATCCAGCGCTTCAATTATCCTGCCATTTGGATCATTTTCCCTCAATTCGTAAATAAGAGAGACCATTTTATTATTTTCAATTTTCATCTAATCTTGATTTTTTTATTTTTCAAATATAATTCAATTTGCCGGCTGGATAGCAGTACAATAATGATTTTCAGGATAATTATTTATAAATCCTGAAATATCGGTGAAATTAATAAGTAATTAGAAACTAAAACTGAGCCTCAATTCAGGATTACTGTATATATCATACCCTGAGTCATTTATAGCCCACAGAGCCATAAAATTAATTGAAGCTCTACGACCCAGCTGCTGACTTAAACCACCGCCAACAAGTACTGTATTTATGTAAAATCTATCGGAATCATAAAGCTGAGGATATTTCCAGAATGATGACTTGAGGCTAAGAAGTTCATCCTCCGCATGAAGAAAAATTCCTGTATGAACTCCCATCGGGATGAATGAATTAAGATCCTGAACTACAACTAATTGTATATATCCTTTAGCTCCATAGACAGCCGTGGCAACATCCAGATCTTTAATATATCTATAGCTTGGACCGACAGCTATAGCAACCCTGGGTAAAAGCCAGTATCCGACAATAGGAGAAATCTGGATATCCGTTAAAGTTCCGAACGCCAGTCCAAAGTTTCCGCCAAAGAATAATCTGTCTTTAAAAGAGGGGGTATTTCCACTGTCTTTCTGATCAAAAGGAAATTGGTCATCTTTTGCATTTTGTCCGGATACAATTGAAAATGAAACAAATAAGAGTATTGTAATTAAAAGTACAGTCCGAGAATAATGGACTATTGCCGTTATTTTATTTTCCCTTGTCATTTTTCCAAATTTGAAACTTTAAAAGTAAACGATACAAATAAACGAAAAAATGGCTCTAATAATATACAAAGCATTAAATCTTTTCACAGAATAATTTAAACACCCGGAGACGGAAAAAAAGAAGGGAGAACAGATTATTAAGTTATATGAAGATCAGGCATAACCTTTTTAACTGGCACTGCCGGTGTCATTATTCTGTTTTTGAAATAAGTCAGGACTTTATTTTTCAATTTTATCAAATGAGGCAACAAGACCTTTTATCAAAGAGGAGCTGAATCCATTATGCTCCATCTCGTTTAAGCCTACAATTGTGCATCCTTTTGGAGTTGTGACTTTATCAATCTCAAATTCAGGATGTTGATGTCCTTCAATCAATAATTCGGCTGCTCCTTTAACTGTCTGATTGACAATCTGACTTGCTGTTGCAGCATCAAATCCAATCTGAATGCCACCCTGGATCATTGCCCTTATAAACCTCAGAACATATGCTATTCCACAGGCTCCCAGAATAGTTGCTGACTCCATGAGGTCTTCATCAATTATCATTGTTGTTCCGATTTTGTCAAACAAAGATTTTACCGATTCAATCTCATAAAATCCTACTACGGCATGACATATACATGTAACAGATTTACAAACACTTGCAGAAATATTTGGCATTGCTCTGAATACAGGAACCTTCGTACCAATTACTTCCTGAATCTTTTTTAAGGTAACCCCTGCTGTAATTGATATAAGGACTTGTTTTCCCGGAATAAAGTGGTCTTTTAATTCCTCCAGTACATTTACTATATTATAAGGCTTTACAGCAATTATTATCAGATGCGAATCCTCAATGGCCTTTATATTATCTGACATTATCCTTACTCCGGATTCTTTCAGAAGTGCAAGCTCTTCAGTATTCCTTCTAGTTGCAACAATATTTTCTGCTGGAATTGTTTTTTCATTCAATAATCCCTGCAATATTGATATACCTATGTTCCCGCATCCTATTATTGCTACTCTTTTATTATTTGTCATTGCACATTTTCTTTATCCATAACCAAATAGATTCAATACATATTTATATTATATTTATATATTTCACTTTGATATTTATTTAGCCATTTATAATATAAATAATCGCAAATATAGGATTATTAACTGATATATATCATATAAACCATAATTCCAGGTTAATGTTTTATATTTCATGATCTATTGTCAGAAATAATAAAACTTAAATGAATAACAATGTTTTTTAAGATTACATAACATTTTTTGAATACCTTTAATATGGAAAATTCTGAGACCTGAGATTCAGGTGTACGAGAACAGTCAAAAAAGATATTTATTGACGATTCTCTTTATGCTTCTTTTATCTGACCATACAATAACATTCTTAAATATTAACAATATGAATAAAAGGAATATTCTTGTCAACGGCGGCTCCCGGGGTATTGGGAAAGAAGTGGTAAATCGGCTTGCTCTTGATGATAATAATGAAATTCTGGTGACCGGAAGAAATGAAAAGGCTTTAAATAGTCTTTCATCCAGGTACAAAAATGTGACATCACTCCCGACAGACATGTCGGTTTTTGAGAGTCAACAGGAGAAATTTTCAGAGACTGTCTCCTGCCAGTTCGGAAGGGTCGATATTGTCATTAATATGGCTGGCTTTCTGGTCGCAAAAGATTTCCTCACAATATCCGGTGATGAAGCCAGGTTAATGATGGAGACCAATTTTTTCGGTCCCGCTTCGCTGATAAGAATCCTAAAACCAATGATGCCGGCAGGATCACATATAGTCAATATCTCCAGCATGGGAGGTTTTCAGGGTAGTTCAAAGTATAAAGGTCTCTCCTATTACAGTGCATCAAAAGCTGCGTTGGCATGCCTAACAGAATGCCTTGCAACTGAATTCAAAGAGTATGGAATCAGTATAAATTGCCTGGCTCTTGGTGCAGTACAAACAGAGATGTTTGAAAAAGCATTTCCGGGTCAAAAAGCCCCGACAGATGCAAAACAGATGGCGGAATTTATATCTGAATTTGCACTTACAGGACATAAGTTTTTTAATGGGAAAATATTGCCCGTCGCTGGAGGAAATCCATGACAAGCCACGCCATGGCATGACCCTTTCACAGTATTTTAAACAGCTTTATCAATCGTAAATCTTTGTCTCTATTTTCCCATCCAGGGCCAGCAAGCCGTTAAAAGCAAGAGCTTTCAATTCATCTTCTCCCGGATAAACTACGACATCAGCGATAAATTTTACCATTTCCTTTATACTCTCAATATTGGTATCCTGATATGCCATTCCGCCTGTAAGTATAATTGCGTCTACATTTCCTTTCAGAACAGCGGCCATTGATCCTATTTCTTTTCCAACCTGGTATGAACAGGCATCTCTGATTAGAATGGCTTTCTTATCATCATTTTCTGCCATTTTGCATACATCAATAAAACTGTTGGTACCGAGATAGGCCATCATACCTCCTTTCCCGGTAAGCATCGCCATCAGCTCATCCTGTGTGAATCTTCCACTGAAACAAAGTTCAACCAGCTGCCCCGAGGGCAATCCGCCTGATCGCTCCGGTGAAAAAGGACCGTCACCATTCAGGGCATTATTCACATCAATTACCCTACCATGCTTATGTGCACCTACGCTGACACCACCACCCATGTGAGCTATAATCAGGTTTAGATCTTCATATTTTCTCCCTATTGAAGCAGCATAGATACGGGCAACCGCTTTCTGATTAAGGGCATGAAATATTGATTTCCGTTCAATTGCAGGATGCCCTGAAATTCTGGCAACTGGCTGTAGTTCATCAACAACCACAGGATCAACTATATATGCCGTTGCACAACACAATCCTGATGCTATATCATCGGCTATAAGTCCTCCCAGATTGCTTGCATGCTGACCGGAATATCCTTTTGCCAGGTCATCTTTCATCTTCTGATTGACCTTATATATACCTGATTCAATTGGTTTTACGAGGCCACCACGTCCAACTACGGCAGCTATCCTTTCGATATCAATCCCTCTTTCAGATAATTCATTCATTATCAGATCTTTTCTAAAACGAAACTGATCTGTTATTTTTTCAAATTTTTCTAATTCTTCAGCTGAATGCCTGAGAGTTTTTTCAAATACTAAAATCTCTTCTTCAAACAGGGAAAATTTTGTCGATGTTGATCCCGGATTAATTGCCAGTATTAGTCTTTTTAACATAGATCAGGTTCAATTCAAGCCTCTTTTTTGACCATCAGTTCATTATGCCATCAAACAAGATAACGCAATGCAGAAATACTTCGATAATTCACTCTCACTGCGGGACATTAAAACAACTGGTTTTTCGGTTCCTCTTAACAGGCCGGCCAGTTCTCCTTTGGCAAAGAGCATAAGTCCCTTATAAAATGGATTACTGGATTCCAGTGATGGGAAGAGCAGTATATCTGCATCTCCGTTAACGGGCGTTTCAACTCCTTTAATTTCAATGCTTTTCTTATCACATGCAAGGAATATATCCAAAGGACCATCCATAATACAGTTTTTAATCTGTTTACGGTCGGCCATCTTGCACATAATTGAGTAATCGACAGAATTCTGAAAATGCCGACTCATCTTTTCAGATGCACCTATTAAGGCAATTTTTGGCGTTTTTATTCCAAATTTCTGAGCCATTTCAATTGCATAACGGGCCATAGCTACTTTCTGATCAAGGTCAGGAAAGGGTATTACTGCAGTATCAGTTATAAAGAGAAGTTTATGATATGCAGTTAATTCCATGGCACAGACATAACTAAGAACGGAATTAGGGAGCATCAGCCCTTTTTCTTTATCCATAACCGCTTTGAGAAATTTGTCGGTTCCGACGAGTCCTTTCATGACAACATCTGCCTCACCTGTTTTCGTCAGCCTCACAGCTTCAGATGATGCATCTGTTTCGTTATCTGAATCAATCAGAGTGAATATTCGGTCATCAATCCCCCCGTCGTTACATGTTTTTTTAATTTCAGCGGGGTTCCCCAAGAGAATAGCTTCAATAAAGCCCTTGTTAACGGCTTTTGCCAGTGCTCCAATAGTATTTATATCCTGTGCCCATGCGACGGCAATACGGTGCTTCTTTTTAAGCGAAAGCACCTTTTCTGTCATTTGTTCAAGTGTCCGGATCATCAACTTGTTATTTGCTTGATGCTGCAGCCAGTAATATGCTGTCGAATTTTGCCTGTTCAGAATCTGATCTTGAAGTGAGTACAATCGGAACCATGGCGCCAAGAATTATTGAAGCAACTTTAGCTTTTGCAAAGAAAACCAACGATTTATACAAAACATTGCCTACCTCAATGTCAGGCATAAGCAGGAGATCCGTATCTCCGGCCACCTCGCTTTTAATTCCTTTAAGCTGGGAACTTTCAAGGCTGACTGCATTATCGAAGGCAAGTGGGCCATCAATAATACAGTTTCTGATCTGGTCGCGTTGATTCATTTTTGACAGAAGGGCAGCATCGAGTGTAGCCTGCATATTCTCATTAACCATTTCAACGGCTCCGAGAACCGCAACCTTTGGCATTTGATAACCAAGCCTGTTGAGGCATGCAACAGAATTATTGACAATAGCTATTTTGTCATGCAGAGTCGGTGCAATATTCATAGCCACATCAGTCACCGCGATTACTTTTGGATAAGTCTCCACTTCAAAGAGGGCAAAATGAGACAAAAGGTTACCGGTTCTCAGTCCCCACTCTTTGTTAAGAACGCATTTGAGTAATGTAGCAGTACCAATCTTTCCTTTCATCAGTATATCAGCCTGCCTGCTGCTTGCCATCTTTACCGCCGCTTCTACAGATTTATCGGTTTCTTGTATGTTTATTATTCTTACCCCTGTGATATCATAATTATTTGCAGCACAGATATTATGAATATTTTCCTCATTCCCAACCAGGATAGGCTCTATAATATCTGATTTCCAAGCTCTTATAACAGCTCCCAATGAATGTTGATCATCAGCAGCAGCCAGAACAAGCCTCTTCCGCGGTCCTCCCTCGACCAGACTCTTCATTTCATTCAGGTTTTTTAACACCATTGAACAAAGGTTTTAAATTAATATTTAATTTTTATGATGCTCAACTATCTCCCGTGTTTCTGATGCAATAACAAACTCTTCATTTGTCGGGATAATCATGACAGTTACATTTGAATCTTTTCTGCTTATTACCAACTCCTTGCTGTGAACTCCTTCATTGACCTGTCTGTCAAATTTAAGACCCATAAATTCAAGTCCCCTGCAAATATTTTCCCTAGTTTCAGCTGCATTCTCTCCTATTCCGCCTGTAAAAATAAGCAGATCGACGCCACCCATTGCAGCTGCATAGGCACCGATATATTTTTTAACCCTGTATTCGTACATTTTAAGAGCAAGCACGGCACGCTCGTCTCCCTCTTCAGCAGCCGATTCCACCTCTCTCATATCGGACGAAATACCTGATATGCCAAGTACTCCGCTATGTTTATTCAGTAGCGTATTCAGGGAAGAATAATCTATTTCCTCCTTTTCCATAATAAGTGTCAGTGCACCTGCATCGACATCCCCCGACCTGGTACCCATTATCAACCCTTCAACCGGAGTAAGTCCCATAGATGTATCGAGTGATTTGCCGTCTTTTATGGCTGTTATGGAAGCGCCATTGCCAAGATGGCATGTAATGATTTTCAGAGTATTATAATCGAGATTCAGTATTTCGCAAGCTCTTTTGGAGACATAACTGTGGCTTGTCCCATGGAACCCGTAACGCCTGATTCCATATTTTTTATAAAGAGAATAAGGAAGAGCATACATGAATGAATAATCAGGCATAGTCTGATGAAATGAAGTATCAAAAACACCTACCTGCGGCACATTTGGCAGCACTGTTTTCATTGCATAGATCCCTTTAAGATTAGCTGGATTATGAAGCGGAGCAAGATCGGAACAATCTTCAACTCCTTTTATTGTTATATCATCCAGATAGCAGCTTCCCTGGAAAGTTTCCCCACCATGAACAAGCCGGTGACCAACTGCATCAATTTCGTTCAGACTTTTTATTACACCCCTTTTTTCACTTATCATCATTCCCAGAAGATATTCAATTCCTGTCTGATGGTCCAGTATCTCTCCTTCCAGCTTAACTTTATCCCCATCGAATCTTTCATTTTTCAGGAATGATCCCTTTAATCCGATTTTCTCGACGATCCCTTTTGCAAGAACCACACCTGTGGTCATATCGAAGAGCTGATATTTAATTGATGAACTACCGCAGTTAAGAACCAATATTTTCATTATAGAAAAGTTTTTGATAAAAGTAATTGAATCGGCAGATGTTGAGATTATCTCCGATGAAGGAATTTTTATTAATCTTAACACCATCTTTATTATATTCATAAAATCCGCGCCCTGTGCGTCTTCCCCACTGGTTGGCCCTTACTAGCTTTTTGAGCAATGGTGACGATTTGTACTTCAGGTCCCCAAATTCATCATACAGATTTTCACACCACCTTAGTATTTTATCAAGGCCTATCTTGTCAGCCATTTCAAAAGGGCCCAGAGGCAGTCCAAATCCCACTTTCATAGTAAGATCGATATCTTCCATTGTTCCTACTCCTTCCATTAAAATTTCACAGGCTTCATTTATAAAAGGAACTATAAGCCTTGTGCTGATTATGCCCGGAGATTCCTTTACAGGAACAACCTTTTTGCCAATTAAATTAGCAAATTTAATTGTATTGTCATAAGCTTTCTGAGATGTATAAAGGCCTTTTACTATTTCAACTACCCTTGCATCGGCTTCAGGAGTAAGAAAATGGAAACTTACACACCGGTCTTTATGAATAAGGTCGGCTGTAAGTTCCGTTATGACCTGTGTAGAAGAGTTAGTCGCAATTATAGTATCTCTCCCGACATGTTCTTCAATTTTTTTCAATATTTCAGCACGTACATCACGGCTTTGTTCACGATTGGACGATTTGACTGCTTCAATTACAATATCGCATCCTTTTAAGCCTTCATAATCAGTTGTGCCTTTTATGCGTGATAATATTCCTAGTTTTTCTGAATTTGTCATTCCCCATCGTTCGATCATTCGGTCAAGCTCTTTTGCCAGTTCAAAATGTGCCTGATCTAATTTCTCCTGATTAAGGTCAAGAAAAATCACATCCAATCCCTTTGAACTTACCATTCTGGCAATATTCTGTCCAACCGTACCTGCACCAACTATGCCTACCTTTGAAAACAAAGTTTTTGGCTTATGGTCCTTCGACAGACCATAATCCTCCAACCGTTCAATTTTCTCTGCCATACTTCTGTTATTATATTTTGAAATTCCCTGATTCAATAAACATGGATTCAGAATGAACCTATGTTCTTATTTTTTCATTCCTGCTGCCTGATTTGATGCTATAGCAATCATGCTTACTATATCGCTCACAGAGCAACCCCTTGAAAGGTCATTTATCGGAGCGGCCATTCCCTGAAGGATAGGCCCTATAGCTTCAGCGTGTGCAAGCCGTTGAACAAGTTTGTAAGCTATGTTGCCTGAATTCAGGTCAGGAAAGATAAGTACATTGGCTTTTCCTGCTATCAGGCTTCCTGGAGCTTTGCTTTTACCAATAGCCTCTACCAATGCAGCATCGGCCTGAAGCTCTCCATCGATCTGGAGATCCGGAGCCATCTC
Source organism: uncultured Bacteroidales bacterium (assembly GCA_963747625.1). Classification (GTDB taxonomy): domain Bacteria; phylum Bacteroidota; class Bacteroidia; order Bacteroidales; family VadinHA17; genus LD21. The sequence continues at coordinate 18,391 of CAVVGP010000103.1, forward strand.
TCTTGCAATTCTTGTGGCATTAATCACTTTATCAACCATTTCATTTTTAGCACTTCCTTTGGTTGAGAAACTTAGCATGGCTATCCTCGGTTCAAATCCTGCAATTGCCCTTGCAGTATGGGCAGATGCTATAGTTATTTCTGCAAGTTCTCTTTCATTTGGATTTGGATGAACGGCGCCGTCGGCAAAGATAATTACTCCATTCTCCCCAAAATTTTTATCAGGAAGAATCATTATAAAAGCTCCTGAAACCACTGAAATACCTGGAGCTGTCTTAACATAATGAAATGCAGGCCTTAAAACATCTCCAGTTGCATGATCAGCCCCGGAAACTTCACCATCCGCATCCCCGTTTTTAATCATAAGTACACCCAGATATAGAGGGTCTTCTATCAGTTTTGACGCTTCATCATGGGTCATACCTTTGCTTTTCCTGAGTTCTACCATCAAGTCAATATACTGACCTTTCTTATCATGTGATTTTGGATTAACAATAGTAGCTTTTGAAATGTTCTTCAATCCCAGTTTTGCTGCATGTAAATTAATCTCTGAAGGATCCCCGATCAATATTATCTGAGCTAATTCTTCCTCTATAGCAATATCAGCTGCCTTAATTGTTCTTTCTTCATATCCTTCAGGAAGCACAATCCTCATATTGTGTTTTCTGGCATTTTGTTTGATGCGATCTAATAATTCCATTGTGTATCAATACATTAATAAGTTCAATTTTTTTTTATAAATGTACGAAAAAAAAGTTCTATTAAACAATTTTGAATTACATGATTAATATCAGTATTAAAGCATTCCGAAAAATAATACGACTAAAATGTCATACCAAATATTATGATTCAATCATTTTTCTAAATTAGCGGATCAAAAACGACGATTTAAATGGAAAATTATTTTTCAAGACTGGATACACTCGGAAAAAGCCTCGAAGGCAACCTTAAATATGATAATATCACAACAGCTATATATTCAACTGATGCCTCGGTTTATAAAGAGTTACCGACAGCCGTTACATGGCCAAAAACAGTGTCGGACATCAAAAAAATACTGAAGTTCGCCGCGAAGGAAAAAACGAGTGTGACTCTCAGGGCTGGAGGAACTTCACTGGCGGGACAAGTGGTCAGTTCAGGAATTATTGTGGATATCTCGAGATATATGAACAAAATTCTTGAGGTAAACAAGGATGAGATGTGGGTCAGAGTGCAACCGGGGGTCGTTCTTGATGAACTAAACATTAAACTGAAAGAATATGGTTTGTTTTTTGGTCCGGAAACTTCAACTTCAAATCGATGCAACATTGGCGGTATGGTTGGGAATAATGCATGTGGCTCGCATTCTGTTGTTTACGGGTCAACAAGAGATCATACCATCGAGATAAAAGCATTGCTGAGTGATGGCAGTGAAGCAATATTTGGTCCTTTAAACAGATCCGGTTTCATGGATAAATGCACTCTCGATAATCTTGAAGGAAAAATATACCGCAATATAAATCAGATACTCGGGGATAAGATAAATCAGGATAGGATCAGAGAAGGCTACCCCGATCCAAAAGTTCACAGAAGAAATACCGGTTATGCAATTGACGAATTGCTGGATTGTGAGATTTTTGATGAAAAATCGGTGAATGAATTTAATTTCAGCAGATTGCTTACCGGATCGGAAGGGACACTGGCGGTCACAACTGAGATTAAACTGAATGCAGTTCCATTACCACCTGTTAATAAGGCTCTTGTATGTGTCCATCTAAATAAAAGGAACGATGCATTCAAGGCTAACCTGATTGCCTTAAAATTTAAGCCATCAGCTGTGGAAATGATGGATAATAGAGTGCTTGAGCTCACAGAAGATAACGCAAGCCAGAGAAATAACAGGTTTTTCCTTGATGGAAAGCCAGCAGCAATACTTATTGTTGAATTTGTAAGGGAAAAAATTGAAGATATTGATGATACTGCGGCTGCACTTATCAAGGTATTAAAAACGGCAGGATACGGATATTCATTTCCTGTTGTGAAAGGAAAAGATATTTTAAAGGTCTGGGATTTAAGGAAAGCAGGACTAGGAGTTCTTGAAAACATGAAAGGAGATCCTAAACCGGTTACACTTATGCCGCCCCCACCCGTCGGGCCGTCTGCGACGACGAAGTATCCGTGGGAGGCGATCTCGCCCATGGCCGCCGGGTTCGACATTCCACTCCTGCTGCAGCCACCCTCTCCCCAGACGAAGATCGGGTACTTCTCACTTCCCCCTAGGTCCGAAGGCCGGTAGATGGTGCCACACGCTGATCCCGGAGTCGGAATTCGACTCGACGGTCACTTTGTGCGGCCCGCTGCCGGATACATTCACGCCCGCTGCTTTCGATGCGGTGCAGGTCCCAGTGCTTGTGCTCCCGGCGCTGGCCCCACAGCGCCAGTGGTTCCACCGGTTCCACCGCCGCCACCTGGCTCCGCCGGCGTCGTGGCCGCCGACTACCGTTTCCCCCCCGTCCTCGCGCCTCCGCCCGAAACCCCGCCGATATTGCCGCCGCCGGTACTGACCGTGCCACCGGAGGTGGCCACTCCACCGGTAGCCGGCATCGACTGTCCGCCCGTGCCAGCGCCACCGGTTGCCGGTACGCCGCCGGTGCTCTTGCCGCCCGACGATGTGGTTCCGCCGCTGCCGATCGTGCCCCCCGTGACGATTTGCCCCGTACTTCCGCC
>CAVVGP010000104.1:0-14334 GCA_963747625.1 uncultured Bacteroidales bacterium
GATAGCAGGGAACAAAAATGACCTTAACCTTTGATTTTTGATCATTATAAAGGTTATTAGCCGCTATTCTCTGCAAAAAAGGATCATTTGACGGATAATGCAGGCTATGTGTCAGGTATCTGTCACCTCCGTTTCCATGACCATTATTATAAAGTATATCTATTATATCCTGACGAGGTCCTTTATGGTATGCGGGAATAAGGAAAAAAGCGATGCATTCTTTTTCAATTGTTCCTTTTTTCTGCAATTCACCCAGAGAATCAATCAGTATATCAACCCCTTTATTCCTGAATTCATATCTTCCGCTATTTACTATCAAAACGCAATCATCTGAAACCGGATAGCCCAGAACTGCTTCAGCCACACTAAGCAGTTTTTCTCTTGCGACCTGTCTTCGTTCATCAAAAATATCATTGGCAGGAACGAATGAATCTTCAAAGCCATTTGGTGTTACAAAATCAACCTCCTTTCCAAGAAAATGCTTGCATTCCCTTGAAGTTATTTCGCTCACAGTTGTAAAGACATCTGCCTCAGAGGCAGAAATTTTTTCAAGCGACTGTTTCGCCACAATATTGAACTCGCGCGATATCTGAGCAGGGTTATACTCTTCCATTTTACCATAAAGAGGACGATTATTCCCGGCAATGCATCTTCCAAGTACAGTGGCATGGGTTGTAAATGAAGTGGCAATCCATGGAGCATACTTCTTAAGGTAAAGAATGCCGGTACCCGTCATCCATTCATGGAACTGAGCTATTATATTATGATGTTCATGATAAAACGTTGAAAAACTTTCTATCAGTTTGCCAGCAGCATATCCGAAAAGCGCAGGTTCTACATAATCCCATTGGCCGGTAATACTGTCAAGTTTGTAAGTTTCCCAGAATCCGGCAAATATCTCATTCTGTTGACCGAAATATGGCGTAAAGTCGATAAGAAATACTATAGGCTTTCCTGAAATATTCCATCTGCCTGTCTTAATTTTTAATCCTTCAGAAGCAGCTCTGACTTTCCACTCAATAAATAATGATTCATCAGAAATAAACTCAGGATTTGTAACATCTTCCCTCCAAACATCCGGTCCGATAAGAATATATTTGTCTCCGATTTCATTTACAATTTTTAGAGCTTTAGTAGAGATTACGGTATGTATTCCCCCAACTTTGTTGCATACTTCCCAGCTGGTTTCAAAAATAAATTCAAATTTCATCTTAAGAAATTATTCGTTTTGCCTGTTATTTTTACTTTTTTTTCGGTTTAACTTTATTACCGGATTTAATCGCAGCTGATTTTTTTATTGCTGCCGATTTCGGCTTTTCATGTGCAGTTATTTTAGAAGCTGACTTTAATGATACTTTTGCTGCCGGTTTAACAGATGAATTTATTTTTGCAATTTTCTTAGTCAGTTTTTCAATTTCAATTGCCTGTTTTTCAATGAGCATATCTTTTTCAATGACCTGAGTGCCAAGTTTAAAAATCTGATCCTGTTCGGCAGTATCAGGGAATATTTTTTGCAGCCGTATCTCAAAGTCACTAAGCACATTCATATAATTCATGAAATGCATCGTACGGTGTTTCATAAGGGTTAAAATATGCATGAACTGCTCCGTCGGAGAAAAACTTTGTAGCCATGTAATAGAAATGGTCGCTTGACTGCAGATATTCCCAGTCTTTTTTTATTAGTCCGTCCTCACATTTATTAACTTTCCCGGCAAGGCTATATAATTTATCAAGTGCAGCAACCTGCAACTCATTTCCCAGCCAGGCAGTAATATCACGTTCTTCGTCAGCCCAGGAAATAGGGTAAGGTACGCTGATTGCTGATACGGGTTGTAATGTATCGGCAATCTCAGTGGGTGTCATAAAACGGAATGTGGTTTTCTTCAGAATTGCCCCGGGCAAATGATTCAGAAAATCAAATATGCCTGTCTCTTTCCAGTTATGTTCTCCGAATGTTTCATAATCGAGAAATACATTTATCAGTTCGCTTTTGGGAGCAAGCTTGTTTAACCATGATGCATACTTTTCGGCAGTTAAGGGCCAGGAATTCCAGTCCCTGTTTGAAAACCTGAAAGCAATATCATCGCTCAGCACAAAGTTTCTCAACAGAACTTTCAGACGGGGATTCAATAGAATTACAATACAGAAAGTTGGGGCTTTTCCATCCCAGGACATGTTTTGCACCTTCGGTAAGTATCGATTTGAACCCCATATCAGCCACCCACGATCCTATTGTGTCGGAATAAATTAATTCAGTATTACGGAATGAAGTAGCTTCAACTCCAAGAAACTCCTTTAACATTTCCTGGTGGTTGGCAACCTGCCGTTCAAATTCACTTCTGCTCCTCAGGGAAACAAGTGAATGTGAATTGGTCTCAGCAAGAAATTCAACCATTCCTGTTTCAGCAAGCTTTTTGAAAGAATCCAGCACTTCAGGGGCATAAAGCCGGAACTGACTGATTGCCAGCCCTGAGAGGGAAAATGTAACTTTAAATTTCCCTTTATGCTTCTGAATCAGATCCAGAATAACATTATTAGCAGGCAGATAGCATTTATCTGCTACTTTTCTCATGATGGATTCATTCGAGAAATCATCATAATAGTAATGATCATGCCCGATATCAAAAAACCTGTATCTCTTGAGCCTGAATGGCTGATGGACCTGAAAATATAAACAAATCGCTTTTTTGCCTGATACACTCATATCTTAATTCATTTTATTTTCAATAACTCTGTAATAAATATCACGTACATGTCTGGCTGAGTTATCCCATTTAAGTCTGATAACTTCTTCCTTGCCGTTTTTAATAAACATGTTGGACAGTGCAGGATAATTAAGGATACCGTAAATGGCATCAGCCATTGCATCTATATCCCAGAAATCGGTTTTTACGGCATGTGTAAGTATTTCAGCCACTCCCGATTGTTTACTTATAATTACCGGAACATTTGACTGCATTGCTTCGAGAGGTGAAATACCAAATGGTTCTGATACCGATGGCATAATATAAACATCGCTCATATCAAGCATAGTAAAAACGTCAGCTCCTTTAAGAAATCCGGTAAAATGGAACCGGTCAGTTATTTTCAAGTGCAGCGGCTCTTCGCATCATTCTTTCCATCATATCTCCCGATCCTGCCATGACAAATCTTACATTGTCCATCACCTGTAAAACCTTGTAGGCTGCTTCAATAAAATATTCAGGACCCTTTTGCATCGTTATCCGTGCCAAGAAATGTGACAACCTTTTCATCAAAACCTTTTTTAATGATGCAGTTTTCGGCAATCTTAACCGGTTCAACTGCATTATAAACTGTTTCAACCTTTGTCAGGATTGATATTATATTTGTTTATAACAATGTCCCTGGTCAGATTGCTTACTGTAATTATTTTAGATGCGGCATCCATCCCATTTTTCTCAATCCGGTAGACATCGGGGTTCACATTCCCTCCGCTCCGGTCAAAGTCGGTAGCATGCACATGAATGACAAGGGGCTTGCCCGATACTTCCATGGCAGCTATCCCGGCAGGATAAGCAAGCCAGTCATGAGCATGTATTATATCAAACTCATTTTCATCAGCTATCACAGAGGCTACTACGGAATATTTGTAAATTTCGTCCATCAGATTGGTATCGTATCTTCCTGAAAAATCTACTTTCCCATTATTATTTGTCGTGACATAAAAATTATAACCTGGAAACTTCAGATTTGACCAGTTTCCAAAAATCGTCAGGATCGGTATAAGGGACAATTTTTGAGGATACTTCAATTCTTTCAACCGGACGTTTGAATCCTTTATAAAATACTTTTTTGTATGCTACCGGTACCTGATTCGCGCCAACCAGCCGTACCATAGTCTGATCCTCATCGCCCCATGCTTTTGGAACAACAAAGATCACTTCCAGATCATCGAGTGTTGCCATACCTTTTGTCAGACCATAGCTGGCAGTGCCTAATCCACCTGAGATATGAGGCGGAAATTCCCATCCGAACATTAACACACGCATATCCTACCTCTGTTATTAATTTGCAAATTTTGTTTCAAGTAAGTCGATAATCCTTAGTACTTCACCAACACTCCAGGCCTGTGAAATAGCTCCCCTGGGTGAATGAGGAGGATCACCATCATAAATCTCTGAAATGGTACTGATTCCATGTTCGCTCATTACAGCTTCAAGACCATAAATCAATTTTTTTACTTTCTGTACACCCTGCTGCCCATATACTTTCAGCCATCCTTCACAAAAAGGTCCATAAAGCCATGGCCATACCGTACCCTGATGATATGCAGTATCTCTTTCTTCCTGATTCCCTTTACATACATCCCATGTACAATTTATTTCGTGGAGAAAGAGTTCTTAATCCTCTTACGGTAACAAGGTCTTTATCTGCAATATCCAGTATTTTTTTCATCTGTTCTTTATCAAGCATTGAATATGGCATTGAAACAGCTATAACCATATTTGGTCTTACAAAAGTATTCTTACCCTCATCATCATTAACATAATCAGCCAGATAGCCAATCTTTTCATCCCAGAATATATCAAGAAATGATTTCTTAATCAGATCGGGTAACTTTTCATATTCCTTAATAAATTTTTTATCATTTACTTTTCTGGCCATCTCAAGTGAGAAACAGATGGCATTATACCAGAGAGCATTGATCTCTACATCATAACCTCTCTCGTGGAGTTACCAGGAACACCATTTACTACAGCATCCATCCAGGTAAGAGCTTTCCCCGGAGCATCAGCATAAATAAGGCCATTTTCTCTCATATGAATATTAAAAGCGGTACCATTTTTAAAGGCATTCAGTATTGATTTTGCTGCTTCACCATATCTTTCCCATCCATCAGTACCGCCATGTTCAATATATTGTTGAACAGCCCAGAAAAACCAAAGAGGTGCATCAACAGAATTAAATGCCGGGTTATTTGCATTACCCATATTTGGAAACAATCCATCCTTCATTTTGTTAATCTGTGTATCCAGAACTTCCCTGTAAAGTACCAGCCTGTGCCGTGCCAGAGCCAGCCCCGGAAGCGAAATAAAAGTATCCCTTCCCCATGCACCAAACCATGGATAACCTGCTATAATCAGAGTTTTTCCTCCCCTTTTTTCAACGAATTGCTGAGCAGCATTTCTTAAACAATTAATAAAACTATCCCTTGGAATTTTTCCTGAAACATTCTTTGTAAACTTCTGTTTAAGCCCTGAAGTTTTTTCTTCTTTTGTTGAAGCAGAAAAAACAATAATATCTCCTTTTTTTGCTTTAAGTTCAAAAAAACCCGGAGTAAAAAGATCCTCCGAATAATCATATCCTCGTTTTTGTTCTTCAGGGTATTCTACTCCAAGATACCAGTCGGGAACATGAATAAACTCAACATCAGTGGAAAACTGCATATGCAATGAAGGAAATCCTTCATACATCTTTGATTTGATACCGTTTTCTATGAAATCGACTTTTGTATTTGCAGCCAGATTAGCATGAGTAAGCTGATGAATATTCCTGAATGCAAGAAATGGACGAAACTGCAGCTTCATCGGTTCCGATGCTTCAAGAATAGTAAACCTCATCAGCAGTTGTTCTTCATAATGAACCAGCAGTCTTTCCTGTTTAAGCATTACGCCACCAACCCTGTAAATTCTTGAAGGAATGTCATCTGGTATCATAGTCCTCAACATATTTATGACCTTTTGGACTAAAATAATCTCCCTTATATTTTCTTATACCAGTATTAAAACTCTTGTCCTTATTTACAACTGTAACATCGAGAGAAGACAGAAGAACAAATCTTTCCCCCCCAAACTCATCAACAGGACAAACCAGTAATCCATGGTATTTCCTGGTATTACAGCCAACAAGAGTCGTTGAAGAATAAGAACCTGCCCTGTTTGTTCTTAACATCTCCCTTCCAAGGGAATATTCAAGGTTAACAACCTGTCCCTTTTCGAATTTAATGTAACTCATATAATTACAGTTTGAATAACATCTAAAAATCTATCTAAGATACCAATAAAAAATGAACCTTACAAAGCAACATTATCTAACATGGAAATTAATAAAATTTCTTAAAAGTATTGCCTGGATTAAAAAAAAGAATAACTTTGCAATTCAATGATTTGAAAATAATTATCAATTAACATTTTACTTAATGAATAAGAAGCTTTTTTCTTTACGCTGTTCTTGTATTGTTTTCTGCCGGATGCAAAAATAATTTGTCAGAATTTCAGGTACAATAGTGAATCCTGTAAGCGGGACATATATTTATCTCGATGAACTGAAGTCGAATGAACTGAAACCTGTTGATTCAGTTAAGATTTCAACAGATGGTGATATTTAATTTCAAGAGAGAAATCAAACAGTCCTCCTTTTATCTATTAAAAACCAATGATAATAACTTTCTTACAATGCTTCTTGAACCAGGAGAGAAGATCACGCCTTAAAGCCAATACCGATTCATTGAATTATCCTATCGTACTGAACGGATCAAAAGGTACTGAATCGATGGCTGAATACAACAAAACACTCCGGGCCACAATAAATAAACTGACAAGTCTCACCAATATCTATACGCAAAATGCAGGTAAGCCTGAATTACCAAAGGTGGTTGAATCTCTCGACAGCCTTGCACAGATATATTTGAGCGAGATCAACTCCTATACGAAAAAATACATTGATGACAACCTCAAATCTCTTGTCAGCCTTGTTGCACTCTATCAACAGGTAGCACCAAGCGTATATGTAATGAATCCTGCAAAAGATATGAGATATTTTGTAAAAGGTTGACTCATCCATGTTTAGTCTTTATCCCAATTATGAGCCTGTTATTTCATTGCATGGCCAGGTAAAAGATCTGGTTGAAAAAATGAAAGGAGGAACATGTAGCAGGACTCGAAACAGGATCAGATACAGAAGCTCCGGATATAGCTTTACCTTCACCTGAAGGAGATACTATAAAACTATCATCAACAAGGGGATCAATTGTTCTTCTGGATTTCTGGGCATCATGGTGCGCTCCGTGCAGAAAAGAGAATCCTAACCTTGTAACAGTTTACAATCTTTATCATAAAAAAGGATTTCAGATTTACCAGGTATCTCTTGACAAAACAAAAGAGGCATGGATAAATGGTATTAAGGAAGATCACCTGGAAAAATGGATTCATGTAAGTGACGTTCAATACTGGAATTCCATAGTTGTTCCGTTGTATAAAATTGAATCCATCCCCTGTAATTATCTGCTTGATAAAGAAGGCAGGATAATTGCATCAAACCTGAGGGGTGATAAGTTGCAGACTAAACTGGCTGAATTATTTAAATAATCGGCTGAATTCAAAACTGGAAATCTCATAATTAATGAAACGGATACTATTTCTACTGGCTCTTGCTATTACTTTTTCCGGATGCAATAACAAAAATAAATTTTATGTCAAGGGAGTTATTAAGGATTCAAATGAAAAATATATTTATATCAACAAACTGGATGTTGATACTCCGATATTGATCGACTCTTCAAAAATAAGTAGAAAAGGCTCATTCCGGTTCAGAATAAAGGCAACAGGAACTGAATTTTATCAACTGGGATTTTCAGCAAAAAATTTTATAACCCTTTTAGCAAAACCAGGGGAAAAAATAAACCTGTTGTTTAACAACAGAAACCTTTTTGAAAATTATAAAGTAACCGGATCAAAGGGATCTGAAAAATTACAGTTCCTTGATTATACTCTTGCTGATACAAAAAGGAAACTTGATTCATTGAGTGCTCTCTATGCAAAATCTTCCGGGGAGCCGGGATTTGATGCCAGGGGACATGCTCTTGAAACAGAGTTCGATCAATTAATTAGGGATCAGCGAAAAAAAAATATTGAATTCATAATTAATAACCTGAACTCTCTTGCTTCCATTAAAGCTCTGTATCAGAGGATCAATTCTCAGACATATGTACTTTATGATCAGCGCGATTTACAATACCTGAAAATAGTAACGGATACTCTTACGCGGTATTATCCTAATTCAAAACAGGTTCAGGCTCTGGCCAGAGATTTTGAGAAAGAGATGAATCAGATGTATATTTCCCAGATTGAACAGATAAGCAAAAATCTGCCCAAGACAAAACTTGATCCGGATTTGCAAGATATTGACGGTAAGAGAATTGCTCTATCCTCATTGAAAGGCAAGTATGTTCTACTCACATTCTGGTCGGTTCAATCGAAAGATTGCATCGAAGAGAATCTCCAGCTAAAGGAGTTTTACAAACTTTATAATAAAAAAGGATTTGAGATATATCAGATTAATCTCGATGAAAATGAAGCAGACTGGAGAAAAGCAGTCAGATATGATGAACTGCCATGGATCAGCACAAGGGAAGATGATCCCTCAGATCCCAAAAATGCCAGTGCTCTTCAATGTAAAAAGTCTTCCGGCTGATTACCTGTTTGATAAAGAAAGCAATATTATTGGATCCAATCTTCACGGAAGGACCCTGCAACTCAAACTTGAACAGTTATTCAATAAATAAAGGTGCTTTGACTGAAAAGGGTAAAATATATTTTGCTTCGATTTTCACCTCGGACTCCCAGCAGGATCTCCTCCTGTTGAAAGGGAAAAGAAAGTGGTCAGATGGTTAAACTCAGTTGTTAAATGATGCGAAAGAGATATACCTTTTAGGAGATATCTTCGATTTCTGGTGGGAATATAAACTTGTAGTTCCAAGCGGATTTACAAGGTTTCTGGGAACCGTATCTGAAATAACCGATTCGGGAATTCCGGTTCATTTTTTTACAGGAAACCACGATATGTGGGTCGGAGATTATCTTTCAGATGAATGTGGCATGACTATTCATAAATCACCTATAACTACTTTATTTGACGGAAAAAAGTTTCATCTTGCACACGGGGAAGGATTAGGCACAAAAAGTAAAGGGTATAAAATTACTACTTTCCATATTCAGGAATAAACCATTTCAGGCAATGTATTCAGCCCTTCATCCTTCAATTGGTGTGGGCATAGGTCACAGGTGGTCGCTAATTCACGGCTCGGAAAAGGAATTACAAAAGAGTTTCTCGGAGAGAAAAATGAAGACCTTATAAGGTATGCAAAATCGATCCTCGAAAACGAAAAAATCGATTATTTCATTTTTGGACACCGCCATCTGGCAATGATATATCAAGTTGCTACCCGAAACAGAAATTGTGTTTCTTGGAGACTGGATTAAAAATGGCAGCTTATGCTGAATGGGACGGAACTGCCCTTAGCTTTAAGTACATTGCTTAAGTGATTTTACCTTCTACCTTTACAGTCAGGACATAATAGGAATAGAGTTCATTTATCTGTTCAAACTGGTATACCAGTTTACTTCCCGATTTTCTTGCCATATCAATCAGACCCATATTTCCCGTACTATTTGAAGTGATAGTCTGCCCGGAAATCGCTTTTCTGAAAAGTTCCTTTAAACCGACTTTATCATACATATTTATGATATCAAGTTTCCCTTTAAGCTCCTCCACATTTTCATTCAGGATGAGGTTTCCGGTTGTAAGAGTATAAACATCATCCTCCAGTCCTATAATAGCGACCGGCATACCGAATTTTTCCTCCGGTACCTTACCGGGACTGTACTTAGCAACATTTTCAAGTATCTCAACAAGCACGCTGAAAATTCTTCTCCTGAGATTCAATTCTATATCTTCTTCGGCAAGCTTTGTCTCAGTGAAAGTCAGAACTTCTTTCTCCACATCTGCTGAAATATGCCCTGACCAGATAAGGTAAACATTGTTTTCAGCCATAATTCTTTCAAGCTGAGAAATGGCTTTACCCTGAAAAGGCTTCTCATTTCCCCAGAAATGTTCTCCTACTCCGACTGAATTAACTGTTTTGCTAAGTACAAAATAAGAAAAATCCTTACCCAGTGGAACAAAATCATAATCAAGCTTATTCCCGGTTTTCTTTGCCATTTCCAACAGTCCTAACCCTGCGCCTCCCTTTTCACTGAATTCAGTCCTGCTGAGTACCTGCCTGTAAACATTCCTTATCTCATCTGCCCCGAAGATGGTTAATCTCATCCAATTTAGATTTAAGATCAGCAATATTTCGTGAAGGAAGAACATTTCCTGTTGTAACTGTATAACCATTATCTTTTTTGGAGTAAACAACAAGTGACATATTTGCATACTGATCCTGTTCACTGTGCTTAGCCACATTCTGAAGACTCTCCAGTACAAACATAAAGAGCCGTTTCCGCCCTAAAAACCCATATTCCGAATTCTCCATCTCTTTCTCGAGAAGCATAAGAAGCGGTACTGAATTTTCCTCTGTCACAACACCTCTGTAAACAAACATCAGGCGTTCTTTTGTCATTTTATCACGGATTCGTTTGGTCAGCTCCATGCCGGGAAATTTTAACATTTATTAAGTTTTTAAAAATAGCACAATTTGATTACTTCACAAATAGTAATTGTCTTAAAGGGTTTTTAAATTAAATCTTCCTGTAAGAAGAGATGACTTTGTTGCCACATTTAAAAACTATTTAAAATATTCTTCTGCACCTTTGTTTATAATATTTTGTGCTTTCTGAGCTGCTGTTTGGAACTATACCGGTCATATGTTTTAAAGAAATTTTATGTAATAGCAAAAAATATAATTTTTGACATAATTGAAATTACTGAATTATAAGCATTTGGAGTTTCTTATCTTATCGGACGGGCTATATCGTTTGCAGAAAAACACTCTTAATTTAACTATTGCAAAATCCAAATAAAATCAATATTCTTGTTATCCAATGGGGGAAATACTAAATGATCCATGTAACATTTTTATGACCATTCAGTATAATGAATCAAATAAAGTTGTTGTTTTTTGGAGGATAACTGTGATATCAGGCTGAAATATAAAGTCAATTGGCATAATTTATTAAAGTATTCGTTGGTTTTTGCGTCTTTTCACGATTCTAGCAGAACTGATGAGAAGAAAATTATTTGAGATTTTAAAAAAAGTATTTCAATATATATTAATCATTTTATTACTCCTTTATGAATCATATGCCCCTTTTAGTGAATGACGATACAGTCGAAAAAGTGTCAGAGTTTTTGAAATATTTATTAAAAAACGGAGGACCCGAACTTCAGGATTATGAAAAATTCACTTCAATAGTCAATAATCTCAACCAGCAAGATGTCAATAATTTCAGAGAGAAAATCAAATTCATCCTGAATGAGAATACACTTATAGGACATGGATATGTAAAACCTTACGGTTACCCCGGAGATTTTATCCTGATTGATAAAATTTACAGGTTTGATGTAAATCAGGATGTCCGGTATAAGAACTGGGATCTGTTTTTTCAGAATCAACCTGGTGCAGATGCAGTAAGAAACCGCAAGGAATTTTTTCTAGAGTATTGCAGGAAACTTGTCCTGAGAAAAGATAATGCAAAAGTTTTAATCCTGGGGTCAGGGCCTGGTTCTGATGTCAATGAATTCCTTGCAAATTTTCCGGGAAGTAATCATTTAACCATCGATCTGATAGATTTTGATCAGAACGCAATTGACTTCTCCAGGGAGAAAAACAAGCAATTTAATGGCCAGATTTCATATAACAAGATTAATGCCCTGCGCTTTAATTCCTATAAATTGTACGACCTTATCTGGAGTGCCGGACTATTCGACTATTTCAAAGATAAACACTTTACATTTCTCATAAGAAAATATATAAATTGCCTGGCGGAAGATGGTGATATGGTGATAAGTAATTTCAGTACAAAAAATCCGACAAAGCGGCTTATGGAAGTATTATCTGACTGGTACCTGAATCTCAGGACAGAATCGGATTTGTTTCGGATAGCATCAGAGGCCAATATTAATAAAGAATTGGTAAGCGTTGATAGAGAGTCCCTGGGCATAAATCTTTTCCTTAAAATCAGAAAAAATTAGAAATCCATTGAATTTAAACATGAGAAACAATTTTAAATACTTCTCAATGAATATTTTCCAAAGCCTTGGAACAAGCCTCCTTGGACTTCCTTCTGCGAGCCAGGAGTCATTTTCGGTTAATTATCTGACTCTTACTTTTAAAGGTGACTTGTCCTCATATGAAAAAGCATATCAGGATGACTATTTTATCAAATCACTAAATCCCTTCAGATTTTCCCTTATACTTTCGATGATCTTTTATGGGGCATTTGCCTTTCTTGATACGGTTGCTGTTCCTGATCTGAAGGAGGTTTTCTGGTTCATCAGATTTGGAATTGTATTTCCTGTACTGGTTACCGTATTTGCCTTTTCTTATTCCAAATCATTTAAGAAATACATGCAGTTTATAATATCATGTATTATGTTCATTACCGGCTTCGGGATCATAATAATGATAATTTATGGCGCAAGAGTTCAGAATTATTCATACTACGCCGGACTGATCCTCATCTTCATTTTTGGCTATACATTTATCAGAGCAAGGTTTATTTACGCATCTATAGCAGGATGGTCAATAGTAATATTGTATGAAATCTCTGCTATATGGTTATCCCACACTCCGTTTACCATTCTGGTAAATAATAATTACTTCTTTATAAGTGCCAATATAATAGGAATGTTTATCAGTTATTTTCTTGAGCTCTCCACCCGAAGGGAGTTTTTTATGAGGATATTGCTGGAACAGGAGAAAGAAAATGTCAAAACCGCTAATGACGCTCTCGAAAAAAGGGTTGAGGAGCGGACCCAGCAACTTTCAAATGCGAATCAGGATCTTAAAAAAGAGATAGAAATTCGCCAAAAATTTGAAAGAGAAAGAGCTGAACTAGAAAAGCAATTGTTCCAGCTACAGAAAATGGAAACAATTGGAACATTGGCAGGAGGTATTGCGCATGATTTTAATAACATTCTCACGCCCATTCTGGGCTATACCGACATGGCACTTGAAGAATTACCCGAAGAGAGTAATCTGAGATTTGATATTGAGCAGATTAATCAATGCAGCGCATCGCGGAAAAGATCTTGTTCAGCAGGTACTTACTTTCAGCAGGGAAGTCGATTTTGAAAATAAACCCATACAATTACAACCTATAGTTTCAGAGGCTATTAACCTGATTAAAGCTTCCTTCCCCCCCGGAGTTGAAATAAAACAGCATTACGATCAGAGGATAGGAACTGTTCTGGCAGATCCTACTCATATTCATCAGATCGTGATGAATCTGTGTACAAATGCCAATCACGCTATGATTAAAACCGGGGGTATTCTTGATGTAAAACTAAATGCTGTCAGGATTGATCAGAAATCAGCGGATAAAATCCCTAACCTGAAAAAGGGAGATTATATCATGCTGACAATTTCAGATACCGGGCATGGGATGGACATCAAAACCAAAGAACGGATTTTTGAACCATTCTTTACGCGTAAAGAGGTTGGTTCCGGGTCTGGTCTGGGATCTGTCAGTTGTACATGGCATAATAAATAATTACGGAGGTGCAATAGTAGTTGACAGTGCTCCCGGAAAAGGAACGACATTTATGATTTACCTGCCGAAATATGGTGCTGATTCGTTGGAATCTGATAAAATCAACAAAAAACCATTAAAAGGGGATGAATATATTCTGTTTGTTGATGATGAACCGGAAATAACTTTTATGGGCAAGAAAATGCTTGAAAATCTGGGTTATAAGGTCTCAATAACAAGCAACAGCATTTCTGCTCTAGAAGAATTCAAAAAAGATCCTGATAAATATTCTCTCCTGGTCACGGATCAGAGTATGCCAAATATATCAGGTACTGAGCTTGCTATTATGATGAAAGAGATACGTCCTGCTCTGAAAGTAATAATTATTACCGGTTATGCAGATAATTTATCAGAAGAAGTCTTATCTCAGAACGGAATATCTGAAGTAATATTAAAACCAATGATTCTGGATGATTTCAGTAAAGTAATCAGGCGCGTACTTGATAAAAGCAATATTAAAACAACCTAGGCAATGGCAAAAATACTTGTACTTGATGATGAACCTTCCATACTTCTTATGATAAAGAAAATGCTTGAAAAGGCAGGGCATGAAGTTGAAATTGCTTTGAACGGGAAAGAAGGAATGAAATTATTTGAAAAGAATAGACCCGATTTGTTGATAACTGATATAATAATGCCTGAAAAAGAGGGCCTGGAAACCATATTCGAACTCAGGAAAAGTTGTCCTGAACTGAAAATTATTGCTATTTCCGGGGGTGGAAGAATTCGAGCCCTGAAGGGTATCTGCCGGGTGCAAAACTGCTGGGAGCAAATATGGTTTTTCAAAAACCTCTTGTCCAAAAAGACTTCCTTAAAGCTGTTTCACAGCTTTTAAATAGGG
>CAVVGP010000105.1:0-20940 GCA_963747625.1 uncultured Bacteroidales bacterium
AATCCAAAATCGAAATCTATATTCAATTGTTTAAGAGTATTAATTCCCTCTAGGCTCTTTGCTACAGTCATATGCTTATTCAACCTTGATAACCCAATGTCTGTGCCATCTTCAATTCCAAGAAAAACCAAATACATCCCATTTTTTTTCATAAGTGCAAAACTATCGTAATCTACCTCATCTGGCCGACAGTTTATTTTCCACATAATTTTATCGCTCAGGCTTCTGCTTTTCAGCTCTTTGCAGAATCCTTCAATCCATTCAGACCCTTTTTTGGTTTTTACGGGGAAATCATCATCCTGAAATAAGAATACAGAACACCCCATTTGATAATGAAGCAATTCTATTTCCTTTACTACCATTTCGGGTCTTCTGATTCGTTTATTTAATCCATGAGTGCTCTGATAAGACTCTTATATTGCAAAAAGAACAATTATAAATACAACCTCTACCGGCAATGATTGGAGCCTATTTTTTACCAATGCATAGTCTGCGAGAGGCGAGCGCATGGGAAAGGAAATTTATCCAGATCTTTTTCAAAAGGTCTGAGAGAGTTTGTAATTATTTCCCCTTTAACCTTAAATGCAATACTTCTGACTCTTTTCCAATCTGCTTGTGTATTTATTTTGTTAACTAGGTCAAGAAGGGTATATTCTCCTTCAAAATTCACTACTGAATCAAGCGATGGGATAAGTTTCAAAAGTTCTTCATATCTTAGACTTACATATAGCCCTCCGGCTGTAAAGTGACATTTAACCCCCCCATCCCTTAGAAAGCAAATTAACTCTTTGAATTTAAAAATATGATGTTGAAAGATAATTGAAAAGCCTACTAATAAAGGATCTAGACGTAAGAGTATTTTCAATATATCTTCTTTTTCGAATCTGAAATCAACTACTCTGGTGTCATATCCTTTTTTTGACAATACAGAAGCCATATAACCAACCCCGAAGTATTGTCATTTTCCTCAAAAGCTACAAAAACTACAGGACGATTATTCATTTCAATTATATAAAAACAGACAGGCTTTAAGCTATTAATATTTAAATAGTCACAACTTTTTTTGACGACCTGTTTTAGGTTGATCCTTCAATATTTTTTTGAAATGGGCTTCTAAATCTTTGTAATATTTGTTTTCCACATCTAGCACGATCTTTGAGATGTTTTAACTGAAGCAAAAAAGCTTCATCATCATATTTCATACCTGCGCTGCAGCGAGGAAGAAATGTAAATTCGCTGGGATGCATTATCCATATCCAATCGGGTTGGTATGGAGTTTCTAATTTTTTTTCTTTAAGTGGTTCCATGATTTTTTCTTTTTGTTTAACATAACTTATAAAGCCTGTCCGTTTATTGTTTTATTATTATTTCGATTTTTTTTAGTCAATTTTTTCATTTCCGGGATATTTATTAAAGGACTCCATACAGGGTCTAGCAACAATAATCTTGCAGAAAAGCTGGATGGATTCTTTAATAAATATTCAATATTGGAAAAAGCATCATCAAATAGACCAAGCACTGAATATATCTGTGCAAGATTAATCATCAAATCACTTTCATTCATTTTATTTTTATCAGCCTGCAAGTTCAATCGCTATTTTTCCTTCAGCAATAGCTATATCCTTATTCCCTTTGCCAGCATAAGCAAGACCAAGAAACCCATGGACAAATGCATTATTATTATCTTTTTTCAGATCGAGGTTTAAAGCAACAACTGCTGAGTCATAATAGTTATCTGCTGCTTCTTTTTTATTCAATAAACTGCACAGATTTGCCAGATATAAATATCTTTTGCCTTTAACGGTAAACTCATCCTGTCCCGATTTCAATGTTTCAGAAAATGCATCTGAATATCTTTTGTCATAAATATCTAGCCTGATTTTATACTCTGTTTGTTTTTCATTAGTATTTCTTATTGCCGAATCAAGCAAGAAGCGTGCCTCAGATGTATTGCCATTTTTAAGAAGAAGGGATTCGAACTTGTTCAGATAAGAAGCGGACCATTGAGGATTAATCTTTATTGCTTTTTGATGATAGATAATTGCAGAATCAAAATTATGCAGGTAATCAAAAGATGTTCCAATGTTGGTCAGGTAGAGAGGTTCCTGAGGATCGAACTTTATTACCCTGTCGATCAATGAATGCATTTTTTCCCAGTCTCCCATAGCCCTGTAAACCATTGCCATATAGAATAATGGCTGATAATTTTCCGGGTCTTTTATTGAAGCTGTGTTGAAACTAATAAGGGCATTCAAATAGTCCTTCTTACAGTAATAATAGTAAAAACCCAGAGCTATCTGTATATCTATAAGGTCTTTATTGATCTCTGAAGCAGTGATAATATCTTTCCAGCACTTTTCACAATTGGCCGGATTAAGTTCTCCGGTATGTATACCCCACGAACGGGCAATTGCCCTTCTTGCATATGCAAGTGCAAAATCATGATCTGATTCAATTGCTTTATCATATAATTTAATAGTCTCTGTAAACCTGACTGAGTCGAGAAATTTATTTCCCATTGCAAAGAAAAGCTTCCCGCTTGCAGAAAGATAATTAAGATATGCCTCAGGGTTTTTAGTAAGGTCTTTTTCAATGTTCAATTCCTCTTCCCCGGAAAACCGTATATTAAGATTTTCAGCAATAGTCTGTACTATTTTGGTAAAAAGGGGCATCAATTGTTCTTCATCTATATCATACTGGCTTGCCCATAATTCCTTGTTATTTTTTGTTTTAGTCAAACCAATCCACATCTTTAGATTTTTAGATGTTCTGCTTATGCTTAATTCAACCAGGTAGTTGGCTTTAAGTTCCTTCCTTAAGGCATCAAGAGGTTTTTTTGTATCAAGATAATGAAGGGAAGATAACCTGCCTCTGACTGTTAAACTCTTTATTTCCTGTAACTTGGTAATTATTGCATCCATTGACCCGATTGCATATTTCCCCAGGTCGGAATCATTTGGAGGATTTGTCAGCGGAATGATCGCAACAGTCTTCTCAGCATTCTTCAGATAATTAATTCTCAGATATAAATATGTAATTGATATACATATAATAACAGTAATCAAAAACAGGATCCTTCTCAATGATTTTTTATTCTGCAGAATATTTTTAAAATGTTTATTTATTCTTTTATTGTCATTAAAATAGTTCGTTGGTTTTGCTATTTTTATTTCTTCCTCTTCTGAATCCAGGTATCTTATGCTATGTATTATTTCATCAATGGCATTAGCTACTTTGTTGATCTGGTCGCGATAATAGATTTTATTCAGGTTGTCATGGGGATGGTCTTCATTCGATCTAAGAGGTCTGTTTACTCCGGCAGATTTATAAATAAAATCAATTCCTCGAAGCACACCTCCCAGCACCGATTCACACAATTTGATATCTGAAATATCAGGTTCATGTATCCGGACAGGAAGAACACGGCAGGCCACATTACCGTTTGGCAATGGTATTCTCAGTCCGAATTTATCACCGGAAGCCTGTTCAATAAATGCTTTAAACTCATGTTCCCATGCAAATGATTTCGGATCACAATAGGTCTTTGAAATGATAGGGATAAAGACAAGGCATTTAAGTTTTTCCTTCAGAGAGGCATCTACATCGTGAGTCTCTAAAAGTCCGTCGCTAGGGTTTATATCAAAATAAACACTTACCTCTTCTTTAATTGTCGATTCGAGTTCGATTTTCAGAGCTTCAACAAATTCGCTTACCCACCGGTCGCCTTTATTGTCTTTTTGACGGTAGCTGATAAAGATGTCGTATGAGTAGCCCTGAATAATGCTTGACATCGTACAAAGTATTTTTCAAAACGACCCCGAAAGTTGTAATTACTTCGTTATCAAAGGTAAACCATAGTTAGATTAAATGCAATTTTATTTCAATTTTGAAAAGTAAATGAATGGCAATTAAAAAATTATGGATCATACTTAAAAAAGTCATTCGTATTCAAATTGATCTAATTCATAATATAAACTTGACTTTTAATAATTGCTGGCATAACTTTGCAAGTTAAGATTACTTAGAATCAGATTTATATAGTCCTCTGTCGTTCCGTTATAATTAAATTTTAATGCCTGAATAAATCTAAATAAAAGGAAGCAATGCAAACTAAAAACGGTTTAATCTTTCTGATATTAGTTTTTTCATTATCCGGATTCAGAATCTCAATGGCTCAGAAGCCTTCCCAGTGTATAGCTATAATAACTGAAATAAAAGGTGATGCCTTTTTGAAAAAAGACAACAGAAGCGAATTTTCTAAAACTGCCTGGGGGACTCAGCTATTCCAGGGAGATGAGATCAAAACATCTGATAAATCTGAAGTGAAATTACTGTTTTCAAACAGCAATCTTATCAGTCTGGGACAGAACAGTTCTATCAAAATTTCATCGAAGGAGCCTTCAGTAACTGAAACGACAGCCAATGTCAGGAACATGTCGTCTGCAGCAATGGTCAGTTTGTCAGACCTGATACCAAAGAAAGAAGACAACAGTGATGCCGGCGCTCTGGCCGGATTACGTTCGGTTTCTGTTGAACAGTCTATTGATCTGAAATCTCCCATCAACACTCTGATCAAAACTAATCGTCCTTCATTCTCATGGATAACAAAGAAATCATTTGATAATTGTGTTGTCAACCTCTATGACAGCAAGGGTTTGGTATGGAGTAAGAAAGTCGAAGGGAACACGATGAAATATCCTGAAAATGAAAAAGAACTGGAATTTGGAGAATCCTATTTCTGGAATGTAGATGGGGAATATATGATTGATACTGATAAATCGGCCAATCGTAAGTTCTCTGTTCTTTCCCTTCAGCAATCTAAAGATGTGGAAGAGAATGAGAACACAATAAAGAATAATTTCAGGAACGACCCGGAAAGCAGCAGTATGCACTCAGTACTGGGAGCATATTACATAAAAATGGGATTATTGCAGGATGCTATCACTGAATTTCAGGCTATCGCCGGTTTGAATAGGGACGCCGCCCTTCCACATGAACTTTTAGGTTCACTTTATTCGGAAACTGGAGAAAAAGATAAAGCTATTGATGAACTTCAAAAAGCATTGGCACTGGCTAAAAACAAGGACAATTAATTTTCTGAATATCTAAATTCAATTTTGTTCATAAGGCTGTTTAATTCTAATAATTACAGTCATGACAAAAAGAATTCCCCAGGGAAAAACTAATGGAATAGCCTCCATTCTGTCAGGATTTTTATTTATTTTCTCCGCAACTCCGCTTTTAGCGATTCCACAATCACAACAGCTCACTCAGTCTGATTTTTCACAGGAGCTCAGCAATGCATACATTCAAATTAATGATAAGCTGGCAGATTCTCTGATTAAGAATCATAGATTGTTTGTCAAACCGTTCGTTAATGAACTTATAACTGAGAGCATCAGCAATGAGCTGAAGGTGAAAATAACTGAATCAAAACAGACCGAGGAAATTGCGAAAAAGACTGCAACAGGTTTTGAAAATATTTTCGGAGAGAAAAGCCTTACGATAGGTGTAAGCTATTTATCATTCTGGACGAAAGAGCAGAAAGAAAAAAAACTTGCTGCTGATAGTTTATATGCCATTGGAGTAAGAATAAGAGGAAATGAAAAGGATAGAGAAAAGGCAATACAATATCATCAGCAGGCAATGGATTTATATAGAGAAATAGGAGATGAAAGGGGCGAAGCAGAGATCCTGGGAGGACTGGGACTTATTTACTTCAATAGTAAAGATTACGACAAAGCCCTGTCATATTACCAGGAGGCTCTTAAAGAACGGGTAAAGGTTGATGATAAATTATTGATTGGGAACAGTCTTAACAGTATCGGACTTATTTATTATAATCTGAATAACTATAAAATGGCGATGCCGTATTTTGACAAAGCTGAGGCATTACGAAAAGAAACCGGAGATCTTCCCGGATTAACCAGGACACAGACTTTAAAAGCAAGTTCTTATCTTTCAATAGGAGAGGAAATGAATAATTCCGGGAAATATCCTGAAGCACTTGAAAGCATTGAGAAAGCTCTTGAAATAAACAAGTCGATAAATGTGAGACCAGGTATTGGTGATGCATTAAACCAGCTGGGATTTGTTTACGCAAATCTGGGAGAATATAGCACAGCTGTTGAAAAAATAAATGAAGCTGCCAGGATTATGAAGGAAGATAAAGATACAGCTCTTCTGGCAGGGGTTTATAATCATTTAGGTATTGTATTACAGATGTCAGGAAGGATTGAAAAGGCTTCGGAGTATTTCAATAAGTCACTTAAAATATTTGAAGAAAATAGAGATCAGGTAAATGCAGAAGCATTACTGAGCAATTTGGGGACTCTTTTTTTTGATACTAAAGACTATGTCAAGGCGAAAGATTATCAGCTCAAAGCGCTGCAAATAAGCCGTGAAATAAAGGATAAAGAGCGGGAAGTCAATTGTCTTTTAAATCTTGGGAATGCTTACACTCTCTTAGAAATGAAGGATAGTGCAATGTTAATTTACAGGGCAGGGTTAGAGATCGCAACATCGATGGATAGTCCTGATCTGATATGGAAGCTGATTGCGGGTATGGCTGAATATTACGAGAGAGGAAAAGAATATGATAAAGCCATAGCATTAAATGATTCAGCTTTGAAAATTCTGGAAGAAATGCGCAGCACATTGGGAAGTGAGGAACAAAAGGCGAGTTTTATGGCCAGGGAGCGATTTGCTTTTGAATATGTTATCAATATGCTGGGTAATTTTTATGAAAAAGACAAGACAAAAGGATACGACATTCAGGCTTTTCTATATGCTGAACAAAGTAAATCACGCGCTTTCCTTGATCTCCTTGCAGAATCTCTGGCAAATGTTAAAGAAGGTGCAGACAGTGGTTTGTTGAAGAAACAGGATGATATACTGGTAAATTTAACTCAAGCAAAACAGTCACTGGAGATGGAATTAAGGAATGATCATGCTGATCAGCAAAAAGCAGGCGAATTAAAGAGGAAAATCAAAGTTTCAGAGGAAGATTTGGGTGAAATTAATCAGGAGATCAGAAAAACTAATCCAAAATATGCAGACCTTCATTATCCTGAGCCGGTTACACTCAAAGAGGCACAGGAATTATGTACAGACAAAAATACCGTTCTTCTTGAATATTCAGTAGGTGACAGCAGCACCTGTTTGTGGGTAATTACCCGGTCGGCCCATCAGCTTTTTAAACTCCCCGGAAGGGAAGAGCTCCAGGAACAGATTGAGTCTTTCAGATTTGCTCTGCTTAACCCCGATAAGTCTAATAATGATTTTTTTACCAAAGGTGGATATTCTCTATACAAAACATTATTACAACCTGCCGAACCATATTTTTCAAAAAGGAGCAAACTCATAATGATTCCTGACGGAATTTTGAACTATCTGCCTTTTGAGGTTTTATTAACAGATAATAAAGGAATTGGACCCGGGAATTTATATTCAGGTCTTCCTTTTCTTATCAAAAAATATCCAATAAGCTATGCTCATTCGGCAAGTGTCCTTAAGAGTCTTCTTTCAGAACATGCAAGAGCAAAAGTATCAGATCCTGACAATAAAAAACTCATTGCTTTTGGCGATCCTGTTTATGAAAATGTAAATGATACATCATATCCTTCAGTAGGGAGCTATAAAAGGCTTGAATATAGTGGCAAAGAGATTGAGAATATTGCATCATATTTTAAGAAAGGAAATGCCGAAATCTACCTGAGGGAAAATGCGACTGAAGAAAATGTGAAACGTGAAGGTGAACTAAAGAAATTCAATTACATTCATTTTGCCACCCACGGATTTATTGATGAAGGAAAACCGGACTTCAGCAGTCTTGTACTCACAAAAACCAATAACTCTGAAGAAGATGGATTTCTTCAGGCGACTGAAATATTTAACCTTAACCTGAATGCTGACATGGTTGTACTGTCAGCCTGTCAGACCGGCCTTGGGAAACTGGTAAGAGGGGAGGGCATGGTTGGTCTTACAAGGGCTTTCATGTATGCCGGCACACCTACTGTTCTGGTAAGTTTATGGAGTGTATCTGATATTTCGACTTCCATTCTTATGGGAGAATTTTACAGGAATCTGGTAATAGAGAAACTTAGTAAAACTGATGCCTTACGCAAAGCCCAGCTCTCTATGCTGGGAAATGAAAAATTTGCCCATCCATTTTATTGGGCGCCTTTTGTAATTATTGGTGACTGGAGGTAATAAAGCTTCATCTGAAATCAACAAATCATTATTATGGTTTTTCCTAAATAACTTATATCTCTAAGGGTCCCCGGTTTTCTCTTAAAATAATCCATATTATGACATCTATTTGGTTCAAATAGATCAACTACTGAACTGGCCTGTTTTTTAAACAAATGGCATATAATGTCTTAAAAGTATAAAAGATTGTCACAAAATTGAAAGTTTTTTATCTAAAATTTTAAATTCATTATAAGTTTTTGTTTCGAACTTTAATAAATAAAGTAAGTTTTATTTCGACCTGGACTAACTCAAAAAGGATTTTCATTATCAACCAAAATAGCTTAAACAATTTACTCAAGTAAGAACTAATGGGATCTAAGTTTTCCTTTTAAAATATTGGTAATTATAAACCATTAAAATAACCCCATGACGAAAGACTTTAAAAAAACAATCAGGCTCACATTTTACCTGTCACTATGCTTTTTGTTTTTTTCAATGACAGAGAGTATTGCCCAGGTAAAGGAAATGTCAGCACAGGATCTGACAAGCGCTTCCACCGCTGTATTTTACGGTAAATGCTCAAAAAAAAGTTGTGCCTGGGATGAAAACCACAGGATAATATACACCTATGTTACTGTTGTTCCTGAAGAATATCTGAAGGGGAACCTTGGCTCTTCAGCGGTAATTGCAGTTCCAGGTGGACAGGTCGGGAATATAGTCTACGAAGTGTCGGATATGCCTGTATTTACAGAAGGGGAGGAGATTGTGGCATTTGTCAGGACTAACGCTGCCGGAAAGAACCTTGTGACTGGTGCTTACCAGGGCAAGTTGAAAATTGATACAGATGCGAAAACGGGTAAAAAAATGGTCTATGGAACCGGCCTTGGAATTGAGACCGATGTCACAAAGCAAGGTGCAGTTAATACCAGGAAGCCTGAAAAGGTTAAGCTTGAGGATTTTATTACTAAAGTTAAAGGTTATATGAAGAACTAACCGGAATAGTATTCTATCAGTAAAAACCTTTAAAATGAAAGAAATCATGAAAAAATATTTACTCCAAATTTTAACTGCAACTGTCTTCTCATTTGCCTTTTCAGGGCCATTATTTTCCCAGACAGTAATGGGATTTCTCAGGGATGGAGCTACCGGAGATCCATTGACGGGGATAGACATATTAGTTAACGGAAGTACAACTGGTGTTTCAACTGGTCCTGATGGTTCATACTCAATTACTGTTGAAGCGGATACTACAATAACTTTAAGCGCATTAAGTGCATCGAGACATTTTTATGTTTACCCGGGTAATAACTTGATGAATCTTTGGATCAATCCCCCATCTTTGCCCTCCGATTATGATGGAAATTACTACAAGACCGTTATAATAGGCTCTCAGGAATGGATGGCAGAAAATCTCAAAACGACAAGATATATTCGTGGAAAATTAATTGGGTTGACAACTTATTTCTATGGTGAACAGGATGGTCAGTGGCCTGCCGGAGGTGATGAGGCTAATGTAGCCAAATTTGGAAGGTTGTATAAATTATTCACCGTATTGGATAGTGTTTGTCCTGTCGGTTGGCGTACGGCAAAATATGGTGACTGGAAAAAACTTACATTTGGTGCTGACAGTATTTACACAATAAGTCCTACTAATTATCAAGATAGTGAAATCCCGGTTGCCAAGACTCTGGCATCAACAACAGATTGGATTGCAAATGGAACGGATGGCACAGTAGGTAATAACCCCCAGAATAATAACATTACTGGTTTTACAGCTCTTCCTGCCGGAAGCCATTTGGCTGACGGAACATTTGGCACTATTGGAGAATATGGCAGCTGGTGGTTCCAGGGTTACGGCAACATAACTACGGCAACAATCAATGCAGAAAGTAATAATTTATCACTTCACACAATTGATTGTAATACACCAACTAATTTATCACAAAAGCAATCAGGATTAGGAAATTCTATCCGGTGCGTTAGGGATTTACCAATACCGACCCTCATTACTACAGCAGTTTCATCGATTACTCAGAATTCGACTGTTGCGGGAGGGAGCATATCAAGTGACGGAGGATTTGGAATAACCTCCAGAGGAGTATGTTGGAATACTTCTCCTAATCCAACAATTTCTAATAATCATACTAATGACGGTTCAGGAACAGGAAATTATACAAGTTCACTGACCGGACTTGCTCCTAACACTGCTTATTATGTCAGAGCTTTTGCAACTAATAGTGCAGGGACCAGTTATGGGAATAATGTTATTTTTAAAACTTATAAAGCAGATGCAATAACTGACATTGACGGAAATTACTACAACATAGTAAAAATTGGCTCCCAGGTTTGGATGGCTGAGAACCTAAAGACAACCAGGTATTCCGACTCGACAAATATTCCCTATGTGACCGACAGCCTAAATTGGATTAACTTTAATACTCCAGCCTACTGCTGGTATAATAATGATAGTACTAATAAAGATATATACGGAGCTTTGTACAATTGGTACGCTGCAGATACGACTAAGTTGTGTCCTGCAGGTTGGCATGTGCCTTCCGATGCAGATTGGACAACTTTAACTTCTTATCTGGGTGGAAGTAGTGTAGCTGGTGGAAAACTGAAAGAGGCAGGTACAACACATTGGTTAAATGTTAATACCGGAGCTACTAATGAATCAGGATTTACAGCCCTTCCGGGTGGATATCGTAATAGCCTTGGTTCTTTCGACCTCATTGGAACACAAGCTTATTGGTGGTCAAATACATTATATAATAATCCGAATTACCCTTCGTATGCTTTTTTCACCTACTTGATAAATACAGATGGCGAAACTCACAGAATGTTTGCTCCTAATCAAACTGGGTTTTCCATCCGCTGTCTCACAGTTCTTAAACCAACTATTGTTACTAATATAGCCGATGATGGTTTCGGGAGTCTAAGATATGCAATAAACTATGCCAATTCGACTGCCGGAGTAAAAGATACCATTACTTTTAACATCCCCGGTCAGGGCCCATTTACAATACAACCTCTTACACCTTTGCCTGAATTAACTGATGCGGTTGTCATTAATGGCTTTACTCAACCAGGTGCTTCTGAAGCAAATTCAATATTGCAGATCGAACTTAATGGGGCAAAAGCAGGAACAGGGGCAAACGGTTTGAATATAAATGCAAATAATTGCACTATTAAAGGATTGATAATCGATCAATTTTCGGGGAATGGAATTCAGATAACAGGTGGTTCCGGGAATCAATTAACCTCCAATTCAATTTATTCCAATGGCAAGCTTGGCATTGACCTGGGAGGAGATGGCGTGACACTAAATGATGCCGGAGACAGTGATACAGGTCCCAACAATTTGCAGAATTATCCTGTTTTGGGATCAATAAACATGAGCACCGGAACTGTTACTATAACCGGATCGTTGAACAGTGTTGCATCCAGAAGCTACAATATTCAGTTTTTTGCCAGTATGCTGGCAGACAGCATCGGTTATGGGGAAGGACAGACTTATCTGGGTTCTGCAACTGTAACCACCGGCAAAAATGGAAATGTCTCTTTTACTCAGACCTTTCCGATAAAAAGTTCATGGGGGAACGTAATCACGGCCACCGCAACCGATCAGAACGGGAACACTTCAGAGTTTTCAAAAGCAATTGGAGGATTACAAAACCAGACAGTCAGCCAATTCCCGCTTAAGTATACGCTGAATGCTGACGGTGTGCCCAATATTACGGATGGCAGCGACCTTAATGCTGTTCGTGCTGCATTCGCTACCTGGGCAGCAGTCTCCACATCTACTATCAAGTTTACTGATGGTGGTACTACAACAGCAAAATATGCTAATGCGACAGACGGGATCAACCTTGTATCTTTCGAGGATGACCAGTTCCCGTTCAGTTATGGTGTTCTCGCTGTTGCTGCCAAAACATTGAAGATAGACTCGACATCAAATACTGCCCAGATCATTGATGCTGATATAGTTGTTAATCCTGAGTTTGTCAACGATATCAAATATAACCTTGGGGTACTGGATAATCCTAAAGATATGGGATATTTTGATATTCAAAGTGTTATTACCCATGAAGTAGGACATGTGCTGGGATTGCTGCACAGCGGTGTGGTAGGTGCAACTATGTTTTATACTCTTGGTTCGGGGACTAAAGTAAGAACTCTTGAACAGGATGATATATCATGGGCAAGTTATGGCTATCCAAGTTCAACATATAACACTACTTATGGTTCAATATCCGGTAATATAACCTATGGGTATGGCGGGCAACCTGTAGCCGGAGCACTTGTTTATGCTATAAATACCGCCACAAAGGATTCTGTACACGCTTACAGCGATGCTTCAGGCAATTATCTTGTTCCGGGGCTAATTCCGGGATCATATTATATTTATATTGAACCTCTCAATGGTAATGTAAGCGGCTATGACCTGAGACCCGGAAATATAAGTGCATATATATATGCTAACACGATTTATACAGATTATCCGGGTGAATTCTATAGTGGTTCCAGTGAGTCAAATAATGAGACTACTGATATTCAAACAATAGTAAATGTTACTGTGGGAAAAACGACTACTGGTATAAACCTTATTACCAATCAGGATCATACACCGCCATTTGTTGTAAAGGCCAGGGCAACAGATGTTTCAGGCAGTTTGGTTAATATTTTATCAAATTTCAGTGTAAGGTTCTCAGAACCAATTGATGAGACTACGCTCTCAATCGGAACCTGTTATTTGACTGACGGGAACAAAACTTTTGCCGGTAGTTACACTGTGCTTTCTGATAGTGTCAATGTCGTAATGTTTGATCCTGATTCTGTTCTGCAATATAACACAAGCTATACTCTTCATGTTACAGGGGGAGTCACAGACCTGAAGGGAAATGCATTGTATCCGGTATTCTCTCAAAGTTTCACCACCATATCTGCAGACAATGTTCCTCCTCAGGTAAATGAAGTGATCCCTGCCAGTGGAGCTACTGATGTATTTATAACAGATAATATCGAAGTTTTCTTTTCAAAACCGATGAATACCTATTCAGTGGAGAATGATATTACTGTTATTTCAGGAGGATTGCCGATCGCTGGTTCATTTAGCTGGGATAATGATAATATGTCGGTCACCTTTACACCATCGTTAAGTCTGAAGGAGGGAACCGGTTATACTGTGACTTTACCAAATACGATTACTGATCTTTCCGGAAATAAGCTGGCAAACAGCCAGTTATACTCATTCACTACTGTGGCTCAGGCAGCACCAATGGTTGTTTATTTTGGTCCAAGCGGGACAGGAGTACCTTTAAATTCACCGGTTGTAGTGGATTTCTCAGAACCGATAAATACTTCTACTGTCAGTTCAGGCACATTTGAATTGCTTTCGGGCAGCACTCCGGTCCAGGGCACCTTCGAGTTTTTAAATGAAAATTCAAGGGTTATATTCAGGCCTGCTTCAGATTTAAACTTTTCCCAGACCTATACAGTTATCTTAACTTCAGGGATAATGGATGTTTCACAACCAAGTCTGTCGCTCTCCCAGGTGACAAAATCATTTACAGCTGCTGCCAAAGCCACAGTGCCGGATATTCTATATCTGGATCCTCCAAGCGGAATTGTTGGCGCACAGATTACAATTGTTGGAACAGGTTTTGATCCGAATCCAGCAAAGGATGTAATAACATTCAATGGTATTGTTGCGCCTGTTAAAACGGCTACACTTACCAGTCTGACAACAGAGGTGCCACTTGGGGCAATGTCGGGGCCGGTTCAGGTGTCAGTAAACGGGACAGCCTCAGATAATACTATGTATTTCTATTTAATTCCGCAGTCTCTGGATCCTTGCAGTAGTATTATTGCCAATACATCCACCGGCACGAAATCGACACATAGTACTGATGTGACACCGGATGGAACTTATGCGTATGTGACTAACCCCGATCTGGATAAGGTTACGGCAGTCAATTTGAATACTTTGCAGACGACTTCTATTACTGTCGGGAATACACCTATGAACGTAACCATAAATCCTCTTGGAACACGGGCCTATGTTACAAATTTCAATTCCCATACTGTTTCAGTAATTGACTTGGTTCCAACCAGTACGACTTATAATAAAGTCATAAATACAATTCCTGTCGGTATTCAGCCATATGGAATAGTAGTGACACCCAGCGGGAAACGGGTATACGTAGCCGACTATTATTCCGGTGATTTGAGTATGATTGACGAAGATCCCAGCAGTGGGGGATTTGATCATGTGATTGCAAATGTCAGCACCGGAACCAAGCCCGGAAATCTGGCCGCAACGCCAGATGGAGCAATGGTTCTGGTTACCGGGGATTTTGGTCTGAAGATTATAGATTCAAATCCAAAGGATAAGGATTACAATAGTGTAATTGCAAATGTCAGTTCAGGGACAAAAACAAAAGATGTGACAGTTACCCCGGATGCCGGGCTTGCTATAGTTTTGACAGAGGAAGGTAACCTGTTGGTAGTCAATTTGCATCCTGAAAACGGAGACTATTCCGAAGCAGTTATTGCCAACGTGAGTACCGGCACGCAGGGTTCAAATGTGAAAGGCAGTGGCGATGGATTATTCGTTTACGTGACTGATACTGATCACGATCAGCTTTTAGTGTATCAGATTGGTATTGGAGGATCAGGTTCGACCAACGGTTCTGGTGTTTCAGGACTCACCCTGACACTGCATAATAAGATTCCTGTTGGAAAGGCTCCTGAAGGTCTGGTCATAAAGGCTGATGCAAGCAGACTTTATGTAATTGATACTGGAGTAAGTGGCAACAGGGAAGTCACTACTGTAGCAATCTGTTGCGGACCGATTACACCGGCCAAAGCAATTGGAGATTTGATCATTTCTGTCCAGAATATGATAAATTCAGGCTATATAACAGCAGCAAATGGCAAAGAGATACTAGCTAAACTTAATTCTGCATTGTATGATCTTCAGAAAAATAGCACTAAGAATGCCATCAATGATTTAAATGCATTTACTAATAAGGTACAAGCACAGATTAATGGCCATAAAATAACGTCTGCGCAGGGCCAATCTTTGATCAATTCAGCTAATGCAATAATCAGCCAACTGAGCGGTACTAAATCAGCTCTGTCAGCACTTGTTCTTGCTGATACTGCTCAAGTCACTCAGGCTTTGATACCAGTGTCCAGGCTCGGGGTTATTTATCCTAACCCATTCAGCCAGACGGTTACTATTAATTACCAGGTAGCTGAAAATAACGAGGCTTTGACTAAAGTACAGATTATGATCTATGATATCAGCGGACGGTTAGTCAGCATTCTGGTTGATGAGATGGAACAGCAAGGAAGCTATACAACTTTGTGGAAAGGCACCTATAATGATGGAACACATGCACCCGATGGTACATATCTCGTACTTTTCAGGGCGCGAGATATAGCAGAGGTGAGGAAAGTTATACTAACCAAACCCAGATAGGATAATTTTAAATTGGTTTTGAAAGCGGAGGCAATTGCTTCCGCTTTTTTTTTAAAAAAGACACCCCGGTCATTCTTTATCACTAGCAGTAGGTTTTAACAGATAATATACGAATCTTAATTACTTCACCATCACTTACCGTTGGTTTTAACCGACGATGAACGACAGATATTCTTTTCCGGATTCAGATTTTATTTTAAATCAGAAATTGATTATCTTTAAGTTATTACTCGCTAGAATTTCTAAAAATATGGCGTACTAAGAATCTTGGTCCATTGTGTTTGGACCACAAATAAAAGAATCCCATTTTTAAAGGATTGTATAAGAAATGAGATTATTTTTCATGGACTGAAGTTCAGTCGAAATTATTACTTCTAAATGTCGGTTTCTACAGGCGGTCATTAATTATCAGGTTCTATTTAATTATCTCATGAAGATGCCTGATGGTAATTTCCTTCAAGTGTTTTTTTGCTTCACTGATTTTTGCAGTATCGGTCTCCAGGGTAATGTAATTCTCCCAGGTCTCAATGCTTTTGCTTATTTTATCTGAAGCTTCATAAGCTTTTGCGAGATACAGGTTTGTCTCAGGTTCGCCGGGTTTGAGATGGTCTGAAAGCTCAAGATATTTCAGGGCTGAATCAGGTTGTTCCTGCAACAAATATGCATTCCCAAGGTTTTTGTAGACGAGGAATATATTTTTTGATCCCGGATATTGCTCCCTGGCCCTATTCAGTATTAGTATTGCATCAATAGGCTGATTTAAAGAATTATATAATCTTCCAAGGGCACTGCAAGCAGGAACATAAACCTTGTCTTTATGGTAGGTGGAATCTATTTTCATTGATTCCTTATACCAGTGAATTGCCTGATTAATGTCTCTCTTATCATCCAGGGCAAAAGCCATATTATATGCAGCCTCACTATTTTCAGGATCACACTCTATTGCCTTTATGGTTTGCATCACCGCATCGTTTAATCTGCCCAGCTTATAACTTAATGCTGCCAGCGAACTCCAGGCATAGGAGTATTTTGGATCGCTTGAAAATGCAAGATCAAGTTCTGTTTTTGCAGGGTCAAAATCATTTTTATCAATGTATGCTTTTGCTTTTTTGACATGTGCTCTTGCAATTTCTCTTTTAGAGTTGCCAATTCCTAAAAAACTTAATGGTCCCTTTTTTCCGATTGCTAACACAATCATTAAAGCAATGAATAATACTGAAAGGATGTACTTATAATTTTTTTTTATCCAGTAACTGCCTTGTTTTTGTACCTGCCCCGCCGCTTTTTTCTTAATTTCCCCTTTATACTTAAACTGAAACTCCGATGGGATATAATTTTCATCCTCTGAAAGAATGGTTTCGTTTTTTTGTACTCCGGGTTCAATTAATGACCAGTTTTCGGAATGTGGCCTTTTTTGTATTTTTTTTAAGCTTCCAAAAATTTCATCAATGGCATTTGCCACTTTGTTTATCTGGTCGCGATAGTAAGTTTTATTCAGATTGTCCTGGGGATGGTCTTCATTTGACCTCAGAGGTCTGTTTACACCTGCAGATTTATAAATAAAATCAATTCCGCGAAGAGCGCCTCCAAGCATCGACTCACACAATTTAATATCTGCAATATCCGGCTCATGAATGCGGACAGGAAGAACACGGCAGGCCACATTACCGTTTGGCAATGGTATTCTAAGTCCGAATTTATCAACGGAAGCCTGTTCGATAAATGCTTTAAACTCATGTTCCCATGCAAAGGATTTCGGATCACAATAGGTTCTGGAGATGACCGGAATAAAAATAAGACATCTAAGCTTCTCTTTCAGGGAGGCATCTACATCGTGTGTTTCCAGCAGTCCGTCTTGGGGGTTGTTATCAATGTACACACTAACTTCTTCCTTGAACGTTGCTTCAAGCTCCCTTCTCAGATTGCCAACAAACTCTGTTACCCATCCGTCATATTTGTTGTCTTTCTGGCGGTAACTTATGAAAACATCATATTCAAAACCCGAAATTAGACTCGACATGGCAGTTGATCATTGTCCTAAAGTTACAATTGTAATTGATACGAGTCAAATAAAAATCTGTCCGTAAATACCTTCAATTCAAATATATTTTTTAAATTTACTAATAACAATATAAAGAAAATCAGATAGTAGGTATACTGGAACTCATATTTTTAAGGTTATGAAGACAAAGATATTCGTTCAGGTTTCCTTGGTGATTTTTATAATTGCACTATTCATTTGCCACGATGAAATCTCCTCCGGTCAGACTGCACTACCTGATTCATCGGAAAAGAGTTTCAGGCTTTTTGAAGATGATAAAATTTTAGAGATAACTCTGAAATACGATCTCACAACATATTTCAGGGCTAAACCTCAGAAGAATTATCTGAAGGCCAATATAACCTTCCATTTAAATAAAACGGATTCATTAAGCAGGGATATAAGGTTAAGAACCCGTGGCATATTTCGGAATAAGTATTGCGTATTTCCTCCGATTGAACTTAATTTTAAAAAGGCTAATTTTGGTTATACCGATCTGGATAGCATTTCTAAATTAAAAATGGTCCCTGAATGCAAATTCAGCAGTGAAAATGAAGATTATGTTCTGAAAGAGTACCTGGCATATAAGCTTTTCAATGTTCTTACAGATACAAGCTTCAGGGTCAGAATACTTTCGGTTACTTATGTCGATACAGAAAAGAAAAGAAAACCGATACATCAGTATTGCTTTTTCCTTGAGCCTGTTGAGATGCTTACCGCAAGGATACATTGCATCCATGTAAAATCACATTCTGTGAACCAAAAAAATATCGTTCCAAGGATAATGGACAGGCTGGCAATATTCAATTACATGATAGGGAATTATGATTGGTCGGTACCCGGCCCCCATAATGTTTTAATATTAAAACCAATGACTATCGACACTACAGGCCTCGGAATAGTTGTTCCATATGATTTTGACTGGACAGGACTTGTAAATACTGCCTATGCAATTCCTACTGAAGAGATGGGAACTGATAATGTACGGGAACGGATTTTTGAAGGGATCTGCAGGAGCAAAGCAGTATATCGGAAAGAGCTGGAAATGTTTGCAGAAAAGAAAAATGAGTTTTACAAGGTTATAAATGAATTTCCCTATCTTAATAAGAGCGGGAAGAGGGACGTGACAGATTATCTCGATGGATTCTTTGATCAGTTGGCGGGTGAAAAAAATAATATTATTTCTACTTTAAGTAATAGCTGTAAAAGTTTTTAATTTTTAAATATTTGAATCATGCATGACAATATTCCGGATTGCTTCTACTGCCTGAATAACCCCACCTTTGTGGGTATCATGGAAAGGTTTGCGGTAGACATTGTTTTTCTCTTCATCCTTGTCAGATTTGTTTATTTCAGATACTCTAAGAAGGTAAAGTTTTTATTTACCTATTTCCTGATGGGCATAATGGTTTTCTTTATATGCTCCATGCTGGGGGCTGTTTTTATTGATATGACTTTTGCGTTTGGTCTATTTGCAGTATTCTCTATTCTCAGGTTCAGAACAATGAATTTTAGTGTTAAGGATATGGCATATACCTTTACAACTATCGGGATATCATTAATAAATTCTTTAAAAGTACTTAAATTTCCTTTATTAGGAATCTTGATTATTAACGTAATAATTATTGCCTCAGCCTATTTACTCGAAGAATTTTTATTAAAGTTCAGATCTGAAAAGCAATCAATTATTTATGATAAGCTTGATATGCTAAAACCGGAGAAAAAAGAGAAGTTTTTAAAAGATGTTTCTGCAAGGACAGGAAGAGAAATTTTAAAAGTAAGAATCCGCAGAATCAATTATAAAAGAAAAAGAGCTTTACTCGATGTTTACTACAAAGATAAAAATCACTAAAATTAATTTGTAATCATTCAGGCCTGTTTTAATCAGATACCTTCAATCCCTGGTTCCTTTTCCTTGAGTACAAGGTACCAGTTGCCATTTTCAATAAGTGCTTCCTGTCCGATAATAAAGAAGAGCTCTTTCAGGTAACTAAATTGTTCATTTGTATCCTCAGACATTGAAGTCAATTGTCTGATTTTTGCTTCAGCTTTCTGGTAAAGAACATACATCAGATCATATTGATTGAGTAGCTGGTTATAGCCTTTTATTTCAATGTACGCTCTGATAAGGGCAAAAATACTTAACAATGTTCCGATAAGTACCTGAAGATAATTCATATAATTGTACTTAGAGTAAAAGTCTTCTAAAAAGAAAATAGAAAGCAAAAGGACAAAGGCAATAACGAAGGAGATGTTTGAGACTAAATGATATTGAGAGAGTTTTCGGTTCATTGTCCTGATTGATGATTCAAAGAATAGAGCCTGATTCCTGACCCAGTTTATCGTCAGATTGCCAATTTTTTCGGAAGTTAGAGGTTCATTGTTATAGGTAATCCCATAGATTGATGAGAGTATATGCTCTATCCATGTAAACTCTTTCCTGTGGATTCTTAATATATAGTCTGACACATTGTGTTTTACGCCTGCTATATTCCAGTAAAACTGAATCCTTAATGCCTCTGCCAGAGTTCTGTTACAGAGGTATTTTGTATGATCTTTTTTAATTCTGGAATAATAATAAACAATTCCTTCCAGCAGAATAAGAAAAACTGAAGTTGCCAGGACAGACTCTCTTAACCACAGGTTGGTATAAATTGCCAGGGACACTACAATAAATAGTCCGATAACAAATAACCATATTACCGTCCGCGAATATCTTTTATGAAACCGTAGAGCCAGAAGATCTAATAGTGAATAAGAATTTAAGATCGATTTCTGAGGAGCATTAATATTTTCCTGGCCGCTTATTAAAAGGCTTTGTGACCTAATATGTTTTTCCTGACTTATTTTTAATGAATCAGAATTTATCTCCTCGATTCTTTCAAGAGCCTCCCTGATTGTAGAATCTTTTAAAACCGTTTCCAGCGATAATCTGGAATCTTGTGTATGAAATGAAATCTGATCAACGGACGTATTTCTATTACAAGGCAGTACAAAAACACTTCCTTCATATTCAAAGGTGCTTTTGGCCACATCAGTCTCATCTCCTTTTTTCTTGTATCTGACAATATCGGCTGTTCCTCCCTTTTTCCCTTCCTGGCCGTCCCATAGTGCTATTAAGATCAAAGAACTGTCGGCCAAATTTCCCTGTCTCAAGATAATGCTGGGCCCTGTCTATTCTTTTTCCGTCGCAGGCTGTGCAGAATTTTCCATTTTTTGC
>CAVVGP010000106.1:0-14063 GCA_963747625.1 uncultured Bacteroidales bacterium
TGTTTTGTCACTGTACTTGGACCTTTTCCACTACGTATTGCTCTGTAATAATCGGTCAGGACCCGTTATCATGGTCCGGGACAGGCCCATGGATTATGTTTTTCAGTCAGGGAGGGAGTTGAGTTTCCTCCGAGTCTGATCAATATATTTAAAGAGATTGAATCGGATTTAGGAATTCAAAAACCGACAAACGGAAATCTTGAGAGATGGGCTTCCCAGGGTGTATTACTCCTCAATGCTACACTTACAGTAGGGCACATCAGGCAGGTTCGCATCAGAAAAAAGGCTGGGAACAATTTACAGACAGTGTAATAAGCAACTAAATAATGAAAAGAAAAATCTTGTATTTTTCCTCTGGGGTGCATATGCTCAGAAAAAAGGAGAAGCAATTGACAGATCAAACACCTGGTTCTTGAATCTGTTCACCCCTCTCCTCTCTCTGCCTCCCGGGGTTTCTTTGGAAATAAGCATTTCAGCAGATGCAATGAATATCTTACAGCAACATGGTATTGAACCCATAAACTGGAGATAGCTAAGTCTTATAAGCATAAAATTAAGTTCATCTTTAACTTTATCAAGGGCTTTAATATTGTCTTTCAAGTTCATAGTATTCTTCAAAACCAACTGGATAATCTTATCATACCAGGTTCAGGATATTTAGCTCCCCAACAGCTTCAACAGGCATAAGTATAGTATGAGGATCACCAAGTGTCGGAATAAGTTTGATCTTTTCCGAAACCAGTTCTATGAATTTGTCTCTTCTTTTTTTCTTTTCAGTTCTTGTCTTTCCCGTCAAAATCAAATGTTATCATTGCACCAAATCCTTTATTTCCGAATAGCTTTTCAGCAATTAAGTGTGTCGGATGATTTTTCAACCCCGGAAACCAGACACTGTTTAATAATAGGTCATGTTTATTAAGATATTCGGCAAGCTTCAATGCGTTGCTGCATTGACGGGAGAACCTCAGTTCAAATGACTGTATCTGGGTCTGTAACCTGTAAGCGTCATCAGGTGAAAGGGAATGTCCTACAAATTTCCTGTATTCAATAGCAGATTGCATGATCTTATTGTCATTTCCGCAAATTACACCAGCCGTAAGGTTGCCATGTCCTGAAAAATATTTTGTTGCACTGTGAATTACAATATCAGCTCCTTCATCCAGTGGTTTATAAAGCAATGGAGTTGCAAATGTATTGTCAATTATGACCTTTGTTCCATACTTTTTTGCAATACTGGTTATACCTGAAACATCAGCAACAATCAGCATCGGATTAGAGATTGTTTCGATATATACAAACTCAGGTTTCAAAACTGATATAATTTTTTCAAATTTTGCAAGGTCATATTTTCCATTTTCCGGAGTGAAATATTGAATATCAAGTCCTCTCCGTGATT
Organism: uncultured Bacteroidales bacterium; assembly: GCA_963747625.1. Lineage (GTDB taxonomy): Bacteria > Bacteroidota > Bacteroidia > Bacteroidales > VadinHA17 > LD21. Next base: position 1,397 of record CAVVGP010000106.1, read on the forward strand.
TAAGAACTGATTCTAAGAATGAAATTGTTCCGCCATATATTTCGGTAAAAAATAACCATGGTCTTGTTTCTTTTCCATGCTGGAATATTGATAGTGCAGTATCAATAGCTGACATTCCCGATTGTGTAAGCAAAGCCCATTGGCAATTTTCAAGCTTCATTATCTCCTCTTCAGCAGATACAACAGTTGGGTTCCGATAACGGGAATAAATGTACATATCAGGCTCTCTTGAATGTTCTGTTTCTTTCTGAAAGCTTCTGCTGTAGTCAAGGCATCATAGAGTTCAAAACCTGCATCCCTGTAAACAGGCATCCGGGAACTGTTAACCTCTTTTCTTTTCATCTCTCTCAATATTTAGTTGTTCATCAATCAATGTATTTATATTCAGCGGATTAAAATCAATATAAAAAAGTATTCTGTCAAAAAGTTCTCCAGTCAAAAAGACAAAAAACTAAAAAATATCAGGATAGGAAATATGTAGAAATCATACTTGCTCCCGATACTACCAGGAAAGCTATTCTCATAAATCTCAACCCGAAATAATTCCTGTTTGGTTCATAATCATCAAATTATGAACTGATAATGTCAGTTTAATCAAAGCCATAAAAATAAATGGAAGCACATTGCCGGTAAAAAAAAGAGATTATGAGAAGGGCACTTATAAAAGTCTGCCCGCTATGAAGAAGAACAGATCTGTTCCTGACCGAATAAATATAGACACTATCTATCAGAATCAGGAAAAGCAGTCCTGTTATTGAAGAAGCAATAAGAAAACCAGGAAGGTGGAACAAAACTGTCAGTGAAGAGGTAAAAGCGTAAACAATAAAAGCTGCAATTTCCCGGCTGAGAGGCGAGTTTTTCAAATTTGCCAATGATCTCCACGATCTGAATTTTTTCCCGAGATGAAAAAAGGATGTCACACCTGCCAACAGAAGGATCGGAAGGAAAATGTTTTTTTCAGGAAATACTCCTTTAATAAACGATGAAACTATCGACGAAACTGATAATGCAGATAAGAAACTAAACAAGATAAGACTCGATTCAGCTGAAATATTTTTTGCCTCTCCATCGGTTTTTTGAAAACCTGATCCAAAGATGTTTTCAGGAATGATTTCCAGTGGAGCACATTTTTGTTTAGCTGTAAACTCTATTGCCGGATCAAGCTTTTTATCGGGGAACCAGGAATAATGGTTATCAAAGTTTTCATCTTTCAGTAGTTCAAACCGAAGTGCACCTGTGGGGCATGCAGACGAACATGCCGGATTCCGGCCTTCAGTAAATCCGGAATAACAAAGATGGCATTTAGATATTACTCCTGATAATGAATCATATTTAGGAGCATCATATGGGCAGTTCCACTGGCAGTATTTGCAGCCAATGCATTTCATTTCGTCAAGGATAATAGCTCCTGTGACGGCATCCCTGCTGTAAGCTGACGTTGGACAACCGCTCATACAAACAGCTGATTCACAATGATTACAGGCTAATGACAAATTAATAACAGGAAATAAAAATTCAGCTTCTGAATTATAAGTATAGATTTTTCTCGGTTGAACGGTCCAGCCATTTTCAAGAATACAGGCAGCGCTGCAGGCATTGCAGTTAAGGCACTTATTATGATCAAAAACAAAACCCTTACGCATAATCAATTAATTCCTTCTATTTCAACTCTGCTATCATGGAATGCTGCTCCAAAACCGATATCTGTCTCAGCTCCGTTAATAAGACTGTTCGCACCGCCTCCTTCCTCCAGCCATGTTCCGTTTGTAAGGACAACGATTCCCCTGGGAACCCTGCCGGAAAGTTCTGCGCTTATTATCAATTCCCCCTTATGATTGTATATTTTTATTTTTTGCCCGTTTGTAATTCGTCTTTCATCTGCATCCGCAAATGAAATTCTAGCAACAGGCCCCGGGTTCGTATCTTTAATTATTTTCAGATTACCAAATTGCGAGTGAATGCGACTGGACGTATTTGGAGTGATAAGTTCAAGGGGAAACTTATATTCCTCAGGAGAATGGATAATTGGATTATAATCAGCCAATGCAGAGATACCCCATTTAATCGCAGCTTCGGAGGAATATAATTCAATTTTACCAGAGGGTGTTTCAAATTTCATGTCTTCAAATGCTATTTTCTGAAGCCCGGGTGCAATAACAGGTGACTCCTTAAGCATCTCAAGACTAATTTCTGAATAACCACTTATTCTTTTTTCAAGCCATTTTTCAATATTGTCATTCCCGGGTTGCGGTATAAGTTCATCGCTGATATTAAGATTCATCCTTTTTGCGAGGTGAAAATAGATTTCACTTTCAGGTAAAACTTCACCCGGAGACTGAATCACTTTTGGTTTAAAATGAATATAAGGAGACCAGTAAGAACCAATAATATCAGATTGTTCAAAAATATCTTTGGCTGGAAGTATAATATCAGCATAAACAGCAGTATCAGTCATGAACTGTTCAACCACAACTTTAAACTCAAGATTTAAAAATGCTTTTTTAACATTATTGCTATCAGGTACTGCAAAAGAGGATTTCCTCTTTCAATCCATGCTGCTTTAAGCTCAGGGTTGTGCTGCTGAGCATACCGGTACTCCAGTTTTGCCATTGAGATTGTTCGCCTGAATGGCAAATCATTTTTTGGATCAGGATAATATGACAACGGTTCTTTAAGATCATCAAAAATATAGCTCTGCAGGTTTGCATAATTAAATCCTGCACCTAGTTTGCCTATATTTCCGGTCAGTATTGAAAGTAAAAGTACAGATCGGATGGTCTGGCCTCCGTTTTGATGACGCTGTAAACCATAGCCCGGAAGTATTGTTAAAGGTCCACCTGCTCCTATAATCCGTGCAAGTTCAATAATTTTTATGGCAGGAATTCCTGTTATTATCTTCCGCCTCAGAAGGTGTGATATGCAGAGACTTTTTAATATCATCATAACCTTTTACGTTTTTTTCAATGAATTCATGATCGATCAGATCATTTTCAATCAATTCCATGGCAATAGCAAGCGCCAGTGCACCATCAGTTCCAGGTTTTGGACTGATATAGCATATCAGCTTTATCAGCTGTAGCAGTCCTCAAAGGATCAATAACGATTACTCTGCAACCTTTTTCTCTAGCCCCGGCAATAAAGGCAATCTCCTGGATATTGGTTTCAGCCGGGTTTTTTCCCCAGATAATTATTGTTTTGGCATTTTCAAGATCCCACGGAACATTATGTTTGACGGAGCCTAAAGTCAGTCTTACTGCCTCAAGCCCTGCAGGCCAGCAAAGGTTTCCATAAGTCAGTGTGGTTCCCCCGAAAGCCTTCCAGAATGAATGACCTATTTCGTTTGTAAGCCCCGACATTCCGCTTCCTCTATACCAGAGAATACTCAGTGATCCCCATTTTTCTCTTATTGAACCAAGTTTGTCACTGACAATATCAAGTGCCTCATTGGCGCTTATCTTTTCAAATTTTCCGGTAGACATCCTTACCATGGGATTCATAATCCTTTCCGGTGAATGAGTTCTTTCGATGTACGACAATCCTTTAATACATGGTCCTTCAGGTGTTGCAAGGTTACCTGAATATGGAAGTATACGGATGATCCGGTCGTTTTCTACCTGCACCCTGAATGAGCAGGTGCTATAGCAGTTTCTGGGACAAGCAGTTATGAATTCTTGCATTCTTCAGGAGATAATGACAAATGTATCAATATAACAGTGAAAAAGAAAGAGGCTTATAATAACTAAATTCCATGAGGATTATTATCTGGATTCCTCCTCTGCGTCTCTCTCCGGTTTAAATATTTATCGGGACTATAAGAATTTTGTGCAATAAAAACAAGAACTTACACAGATGCCACCGAAGATCACAGAGTATAGAGGAGAAAATCTTATTGATTATTACACTTTTTAATTTTATCGTTTCAGTTTCAGAAGCAAATTTATCCTCAATAACTATTTTAAGACGAGTGCTTCATCAAATATGACATTGCTTATTGTCAGTTCGTGGGTGTCCATATTTGAAATATAAACTTCGTAGGTTATCCTGTTGCGGCCTAAATACTCCATGTAGGTATAATTAACTGTTCCCGTCGAAAATTTCACCAACGAACCGTCAATATTAATTTCTGCAGATATTTCAGCCTTAGGATATGCTTTGGTAAAACGACAATAGTCAGATACGGAGTCACTTGCAATATTTAATATAGTATCGATATCAGCTGAATTTTCTGAGGTCCTCACAATTACTCCCTGGAATGCCATGTCTGAAATATTTCTTATCCGCACATCAGTAGGCCCCACAGGTGAGTATTCCTTCTTTTTACAGGCAACAGCAGACAGGAGCAGCAGAGAAATCAGTACAAGTCTTTTCATAGTCAGTGTTAAAGGTTATCTTTTTAATCTGACCAGAAATATAATAATTAAGTTGCAAAGTGATTAAATAACAACAATACTATTTAAAGGCACCCACCCTTTATTTCCATCTGAAAGTCTTATTTCAAGCCAATCTCCCACTTTATCTTCTATAGTTACTTTGGTACCTTCGTGTAGAACAAAAAGATCATTACCGCTTTTATCCGGTGCAGATTTTCCGCTCACCAGGGGGCTGGTTATAATTGCTTTATGACTATCATAGACCAATGATTTATTTCGTATTGTAAAAGCTAACGTAGTGGCTGACAGAAATATAAAAAGGATTGCCAGCCAGAACCCGATTACTTTCAGTCTGTATTTTGGAGTATATATGTACAATGATAATAAGAGAAGAAAAAGAATAAATGATATAATACTGATTTTTGCCCAGCTGTTCGTCGACAATGAGAGTGAAACAAAATTATACCATTTTACAAAAAAGAGTTCAGGAATTTCCTGAAAACGGTCGACAATAAGTGTTCTGGCAATCTGAAGATTATAATTAATGTCCTCATCTCCTGGTTTTAAGAGGTAAGCACGTTCATAAAAAAGAATAGCTGATGGAATATTATTTAGTTTAAAATAGGCATTTCCGATGTTATAATCAAGGTTTGCCGATCGGAAACCTGTATTATAAATTTCTGTCCAGACCTGCAAGGCTTCTTTGTAACTACCTGCTGTAAAATAAGTTACTCCCTGATAAAATTTATCCCTGTTTGTATTCTGTGAAACAGCTGTACTAACAAAAACAGAGAGGAATAACAGTATTAATATATATTTCTTTTTTGAGTTCATGTTTTAGCCTATTAAGTTTTCCACTGACTTAATAAATTGTGATGCACCTTCGTATATGGATGCTGCCTCAGTACCAGATGATGATGGTGCAAACCTTGCAAATTCGCAGGTATCGAGTATTTCAGAAAGACTTTTTATTTTATCTTCTTCGATACCCTGTTCCTCGAGTGCAGCAATGGCATTATTTCTTGTAAGATCAGAGACAGGAATATTCAGCTTGTCACTCAGATATCCCCAGATAGATTTCAGAATCTCATCATAGAACTGATCTATTTCTTCATTTTTAAGACAAACGGATGCGCTTTGAAGCCTTTTAATAGCGACCCTGGCAGCTTTCCTGTTCTTTACCATGGAGATATCAGAATTACGTCTTATATGTTCCCTTCTTAAAAACAGAACAACAAGAAATGCTAAGAATGAGAATGCATATGCACTATAGAACGATCTTGTTGATAATATTACATCTCCGGATCTATTCAGTGTTCCTGAATCAGATTTTACAAACCTTATATCCTTACCGAGATATTTAACATCTTCCTTGGCCACTCCTCCATAAACAGTGGTTCCGCTACTCTGACCCGATACCTTCTGTGCGGTAAAATGAAACTCTTCAGTTGTCAGCTTTTCGTATCTGCCTGAATTTATATTAAAGTAGGTATACGTGATCGGTGGAATAGTAAAATCTCCATTATGCCTTGGGATCATCAGGTATTCAAAACTTTTTTGTCCTGTTGTTCCGTTCTGCCCATTCTTGAGATCGTCGGTAATTTTAGGATCATAGACTTCTATATCGGGAGACAATTTAAGATTCGGCGCAGGTGCAATTCTGAGATTCCCGTTCCCTGAGATAATTACTTTAAAATTAACTGCATCATTAACATTGACGGATTCTTTGCTTAATGTAGCTTTAATCTCAAGTTTCCCGACAACACCGGTAAAATCAGCAGGCCTGATACCTGGCAGAGGTTTGACTTTTATCCTTACCGGAAGGCTAGCAGCAGCTTTCGGAACAGTCTGATACGATGAAAAAAAGTCACCGAAGAACGGATCAGAATCCCCACCTGTTTTTTGCTGAACCAGAACTGAAATCTGAACAGGATCTATAGTTATTTCCCCTGTAACCTGTGGATATAGCAGAAACTGCTGAATTACTCCTGATCCATATATTTTACCTCCGACATTTTCCTGCCGCAATGAGGTAAGCGGAGGAGTATCAATATCCGATCTGAGGAAGCTGTTAAAAGAAGGGTACTTGATTTCATTAACCCCTGCAATATTTACCCTGGAATAGATTTTTACGGTAGCAACCACAGGCTCTCCAATATAGATATCTTTTCGGTTAACATAAAGATTGATGAAAAGATCCTTTCCTGACGATTCTGCCGGTTGATCATCTGATAAATTATTTCCTGCTGATGTTGTATTTTGCTTTTGAGCGGTACTTCCTATCACTTCAATATGAATTGAATCGGAAGAATAAGTTCTGTTCTTAAGAGTGAAAACAGCCGGTGCTATAACATATTTTCCTTCTTTAACAGCCTGAAGATAATAGACATATGAATATGAAGACTGACTTGACATTTTTCCGTTTATTATCTGGGTACTGGAACTGTATGATGTCTGGGGTCCCATTAGTTTATAAAAACCGTTGAAAGAGGGAGCTGAAAACTCGCCTCCACCGGCATTAACAGTCCACATTACAGTGAATTGTTCGCCTGCATTCACAACTGAAGGACATTCAGATTTAACATAGACATCCTGTGCTGAGACAGAGTATGATAATAAAAAAATCAACTGATATAATAATGCCTTTTTCATTTTCTTTCAATTCAGATTACCAGTTTTTCACTACTCTGATTTTTGTCTTTGCTGCTTTTTCAAGTTTAACTTTTTCCTGGACATTTTTTTCATCATTGGCCAGGGAATTCAGAAGTCTTTCAGCATCGTCCTTTGAAATTTCCTGCTGATTCTGTTGTTGTTGCTGCTGATTCTGCTGTTGTTGCTGCTGATCCTTGTTTTGATTCTTTTGCTGATCATTATTTTTATTATTCTGATCTTTCTTCTGGTTATCCTTATTTTTATCCTTGTTCTGATCCTGATTATTTTTATCCTGCTGTTGTTTTTTCTGCTGCTCTTTTTGTTGTTTTAACAGATCCTGGGCATAAGCCAGGTTGTATTTTGTTTCCATATTTCCGGGATGAAGCTTTAACGAGTTTTCGTAAGCCTGAATACTTTCCTGAAGCTTATTCGCTTTAAGGAGAGAATTTCCAAGATTGTACAATCCAGCAGATTTTTTCATTCTGTCTTCATTCTGATTTGTGCTTTCAAAAAATTGTTTTCCTGCTTCCTCGAATTTATTCTGTTTATAAAGTGCATCTCCAACATTAAAGATGGCATCGGGAGACTGATTATTTTTATCAAGAGCTTTTTTATAGGAAATTTCGGAATCTGAGAACTTATTCTTCTCATATTCCCTGTTGCCCTGCCTGATGAATTTCTTGTCAGCCTGTGCATTCATAACGACAGAAATAAGCATAAATAAACAAAGAAAGAGAATTTTGAGTATTGACTTTTTTTCTATTATTTGAATCACTCTATACATAACAAATAATACAATAAATTAAACTTTAAATTTGAAAAGCCTGATATTGGACATCCTTCTGTTTTTCCTGTCCATAATTAATAAAATCAACAAGCATAAAAAACAGGGCTATAGCTGCAAAAATCTGGAATTGATCATTATATTCAGTGAACATTGTGCTCTCCAGATCCTGTTTCTTCATTTTTTTAATCTCGCTGAATATTTCATCCAGCCCTATATTTGAGTTATTGGCCCTGACATAATTACCATTAGTAGTTAATGCTATTTTCTTAAGGATGTCTTCATCAAGTTTTGTAATTACCGTATTTCCATCAGCATCTTTAAGATAGTCCTTTTTCCCGTTTATTGTTACAGGGATTGGCACTCCTTCTGTTGAGCCTATACCTATCGTATATATAACAATCCCGGCTTTAGCTGCTTCCTCAGCCTCTTTTACAGGATCATCTTCATGATTTTCTCCATCAGTTATAATAATCATCGCCTTAGTTTTCCCCTCTCCTGGACTAAATGATCTCATACCCATACTGATTGCAGCTCCTATTGCGGTACCTTGTTTTGGAACCATATTCGGATTTATTTCAGAGAGGAACATTTTTGCAGAGATATAGTCAGTTGTAATTGGGATCTGGATATATGCATCACCCGCGAATACAATTAATCCTATCTTATCATTGTCAAGTTTATCAACCAGTCGGGAAATAGCTTGTTTTGCCCTTGTTAATCTGTCAGGTTGAATATCCTCAGCCAGCATTGAGTTACTGACATCAAGTGCAATAACCACCTCAACACCCTCTTTTTTCACATTTTCTATTTTAGATCCGAACTGAGGTCTTGCAAGCATTATTACCCCTGCTGAAAATGCAGTTAACAGCAAAATAAATTTCAGGAGAGGACGAATCTTTGACATTTCAGGGACGAGCCTGCTTACAAGGTTTACGTCTCCCAACCGTTTTAGTGCTCTCTTTTTTCTGAACTCATTAATTATATACAATAGAATTATGGCCGGAAGCAGAAGCAACAGGTATAAAAAATCTGGATTTGCAAATCTGAACAATTGCATTTTTTGCGTTTATGTAAGGTTTTTAAATATTGTATTTCTGGCAAAATTTCAAAAATAAGCAGACAAAATGCAATTAATGCAGGCAAAAAATATTTCTCTTCTTTCCTGGTGAATTGTCTGACATCAATTTTTGACTTTTCCAGCTTGTCAATTTCATTATAAATCTGTTCAAGTGAGTTGTCATCGGTGGCCCTGAAATATTTTCCACCGGTTTTCTGTGCTATTTCCTGAAGTATTCCTTCATCGATTTCCACAGGCATATCCTGATATTGGATCCCATATGGGGTCTGAACAGGATAAGGTGCCGTACCCTGTGTGCCAACTCCGACAGTATAAACCCTTACTCCGAAAGTTTTTGCGATGTCAGCAGCTGTAGCCGGGGCTATTTCACCTTTGTTATTCACACCGTCGGTCAATAGTATTATTACTTTGCTTTTAGACTTCGAGTCTTTTAGCCTGCTGACAGCAGTGGCAAGTCCCATTCCTATTGCCGTTCCATCTTCAATCATCCCACTATGAATTTCGTGCAGCAGATTTATCAAGGACAGCATGATCGGTTGTCAGAGGACATTGGGTAAATGCTTCACCACTAAAAGCTACAAGACCAATTCTGTCGTATGGTCTTCCGGAGATAAACTCTGTTGCAATATTTTTGGCATGCTTCTACTCTGTCGGGTTTAAAATCCCGTGAAAGCATACTTCCCGAAATGTCCTGAACAAGTACAATATCAATTCCTTCAGTCGAAACATTCTGGAAACTTATCAGTTTTCTGCGGACGGCCAGGACATATAATCAGAAGTGTGATCGCAATTGCCCGGAATGCGAAAAGGATATGTCTCAGATAATGTCTGAAAGTAGTTCCGGAATTAGCGAAATGGCTGCAGACCCGGGCATTCTTACAGACGCTGTGACTTTTTGCTGCTTCCAATATAAAATACCATCATCACCGGTACCATTACCAGAAAATACAGAAAAAGCGGGTTGTGCAAATTTTATTCCGTTCATACTCTTTTCCTCCTTCTTTTGATTTTCACTTCAACCGGTCTCTGCAACTGCTTCGTTTTGCTTGGTTTCTCTACAAAACTTCCAGGAAATCTGAAAATGAATTCATTCTCTGAAGAAACCGGATTATATTTTGCAAATTTTACCAGATCAGCCCCGGTAAGAACGGACTTAAGATCATTATAGGATTCATCTTTCTTAAAACCCGTACTAACAAGAGCTTCAAGAGTTTCAGCTGTAGTCATTTCAAGAGAGTAAACTCTGAACCTGTTTTCCAGGTATTGTCTTAATATTTCTGTGAGTCTGGTATAATATTTCTTTATTTCGCCTTTTTGCCAGAGCTCTTCTTCTCTAAGTCTCTCAAGTTCTTTAAAGGCAACTTCATGTGCCAGTTCCAGCGGAACAAAAAGAATGACTTTCAATCTCAGCTTTTTTATGTATTCGAAAATACCTGATTACCGCCCAGATAATTGCACCTGCCAGAATGACAAGCAGAATCCATGGAAGCATCTCGCCCAGTGTCACCGGAGCTTTGTAAGGCTTTATGATATCAAATATTTTTTGAGTAGTATCGGGAGGAGCTATTTTGACTCTCATTACTTCGAGAGGAGAATAGTCAGAATAGAATCTTTTAAGTCCTCCTTCATTTTTAGCCTCTACAAAAACAGGTTTTACCTGATATCGGCCTGAATCAAATGATGTGACAAGATATTTTTGAATAATCTTAGTGCTGTCCATTCTGAATTGCTGTACTATCGGTCTTCGGTCCTGAAATAATCTCAATATTTTTACATAAAGTATCTTTAAAGACAGGAATTAAAAGCTTTAGGCCGGAAGGTTTTTCAACAGTGACAGTGTACTTTATCTGATCACCGATGAATATTCTGGTCGAATCGAAAGATGAAGTTATTTTTACATCCTGCCCGGCCGAAGAAGCAATTAGTATAACAAACAACAGTATGGAAAGAATATACTTCTTCATGGAATTTACCTTTTCTCAAATAACTTTATAAGCGGTTCAACATAATCAAGATCTGTTCTTAATTCTGTAGAATCAACCCCACATCTTTTAAAGATATTTTTAATGATTTCTATGTGATTGGTCCACCATTTTTCATACGCTATTCTTGAACTAAGGGAAGATGTATCAATCCATTTCTCTTCTCCTGTTTCCGCATCTGAGACTTTTACCAGGCCAATATCCGGCAATGCCTGCTCAAGCGGATCATACACTTTCAGTGCAACAATATCATGTTTGTTTGATGCAATTCGCAGGGCTTCTTCGAATCCGGGCACAATAAAGTCGGAAATAATGAAAGCGGTGCACCTTTTTTTAATTGCATTGGTAAGAAATCGCAATGGTTCATCGAGATCGGTTCTTTTACTCTCGGAAGTAAAATCCAGAAGTTCCCTGATTATCCTGAGAATATGTTTTCTTCCTTTAAGCGGCGGAATAAATTTCTCGACTTTATCGGAAAAGAAAATAACACCAATCTTGTCGTTATTGTATATTGCAGAGAAAGAGAGAACTGCTGCTACTTCCGTCATAATATCCCTTTTATAGCTAACCCTTGTTCCAAAATTACCGGAACCACTGACGTCAATAAGCAGCATTACAGTTAACTCCCTTTCCTCTTCAAAAACTTTTACATAAGGATGGTTGAAACGTGCAGTCACATTCCAGTCAATACTTCTTATATCATCGCCATACTGATACTCCCTTACTTCGCTGAAAGCTATACCCCGTCCTTTAAAAGCACTATGATATTCACCGGCAAAGATATGACGGCTTAATCCTTTCGTCTTGATTTCTATCCTGCGGACTTTCTTTAATAACTCGGTTGCTTCCACTTTACAACAAATTATTTTTTAGGTTCAATAGATATAACACACGACCAGTTCCCTTGTACCATTTCCAAAAGGTAATCTTTCCCGTCACGTTTATCGATCCAATGGTTCTCTCCGCTCCTGACAAAACGGGAATTTAATTCTTTCACCTTTTGAGATTTCATGCTTATATCACATATTATTCTTACACTGCTGCATATCGAATCGGGAGTCAGGAAAAACAAGATTGTCTGATTTTCTGAATTATCTGAATATTTCAGGTACCTGAACTTACTATTGATAACATTATTATAATTCATATCGCGTTGATTCTCCTTCATATATTTCACGATTTCCTTTTGATTGTAACCAATAAGATTCTGACTTTGTGTATTGATGCAGATCAGCATAAGAGCTGCAGATAGTGCAATAATTTTCATACAATATCTGACTATGGTACTTCTACAACATTAAGAATTTCTGAAATAATATGATCCTGATCTCACATTCTCAGCTTCAGCTTCGTATGTAAGACCAATCCTGTGCCGCATTACATCGTGACATATTGTTCTTATATCTTCAGGAATAACATACCCTCTCCGTTTAATAAATGCAAAAGCTTTTGCTGCGATTGAAAGATTTATTGAAGCTCTTGGAGAGCGCCGTAAGAGATCATGTTTTTAAATGCAGGAAGGCCATACTTTTCCGGATTACGGCTAGCAAAGACTATATTCAGAATATAATTTTCAATTTTTTCATCCATATAAACTTCCCTTACAATATTCCTTGCACGTATTATATCAGCTGTCTTCACAACAGTATTTGCATTTGGAAAATCTTTAGCCAGGTTTTCCCTTATGATAAGTTTCTCTTCATCCATAGAAGGATAATCAATCAGAACTTTCATCATAAACCTATCAATTTGTGCTTCCGGCAACGGATAGGTTCCCTCCTGTTCAATGGGGTTCTGA
>CAVVGP010000107.1:0-13492 GCA_963747625.1 uncultured Bacteroidales bacterium
TTCTTAATCTTGCTGCCAGCAGCATAAACGATAGCCTGGGAAATAATAACAAGCAGGCTGATTTCGGGGAATCCGTATTCCTGAAACTTACATTAAGCAATCTGGAATTGACGGATTCTGCACAACCTGGTTGCGAAAAATTCATCTGCTTCTTCATTGGACAATTATTACGAGCGACTCAACATATATTGGTACCCTTAGGGCAAATACTGATGCGTTTTTTCAAATTTTGCTTGGCTTGACAATATCCGGTGATGTGCCTGATAAAGGGATAGCTACAGTTAACCTACTGTTAAAGGATCAGTTAACCGAAAAACATTATACCATTGATGTATGCATTCATGCGCCTGAACTGCAGATTATAAGCTGTGCACTGGATGATAAAACAGTTGGGAATGGCAATTACATTGCTGATCCGGGTGAGACTTTCAACCTGGTTTTCGAAATAAATAACCAGGGCAGCAGCGATATTTCCGGACAATTTAATATTTCATGCCCGCAGACCGATCTTTCAATAGTGGACCCGACTGTTAATTCAGGCACACTGAAATCCGGGCAGGTGACAAATATTCCTATTATGGTCAAACTTTCAGAAGCAGCTGCATCCGGAAGCCTGTTTACAGTAACAGCTACACTCAATTGTGATCCGTATATCGTGAGTAAAGATTTCACCTTCAGGGTTGGCAAAACAAGGGAGAGTTTTGAAGCGGCATCCTTCAATGTTTTTCCATGGATCAACATTAGTCCGATACCGTGGGTTATCACTTCGGAAACTTCATATGATGGCACTCTTTCTGCAAAATCAGGCGCTATTACCAACAACGGTTCCACTTCGCTTATCATAAGAACAGTTTATTCTATGGATGATTCTATAAAGTTCTATTACAGAGTCTCATCCGAACCAAATTATGATATCCTTTCATTCAAGATCAATGATGTTGAAGTATTCAGGAAATCTGGAGAAATTCCATGGACGCAGAGCACAATTCCCGTTAAAGCGGGCTCAATAAATTGGAATGGAATTACAGTAAGGATAATTCGGTATCGCAAGGTTCTGATTGTGCCTGATTGCCATGATTGATTTTTCTCAGACAAGTCCTGTGAGTTTTTTCAAAGAGATCTTCAGGTTGCCAGAATTTTAAAACCGCCCAGGCGTATTACCTATGGACTGGAAAGTATTTCTGTTAAAGTGCTGGAATCCCGGAAAAGACACCATAAATGGATTTAATCTTGCATATGAAGTGAATGACCTGTATCCGCCAGTGGAACAATTTTTTAATAACAAAGTAATTCCATATGGTGATTCTGTTATGGTTTCATTTGACACAAAAGCTGATTTTTCAAAATATGGCTTATATAAGATCGTAGCCTATGGAACAGATAACAAGGACGATTATCTTCTTAATGATACACTGACTGCTTATCTCGAAAATGACAACATCAATGAGACTTTAAAGGTGTTCCCGAATCCGTTCACAGACAATTTTACTATTAATATTAACTCTCCGATTGATGACAAACTGCAGATATCCATTACGAATGAATCGGAAAAAGCTATATGAAATTGAGAAAATTATTATTAGTGGTGTTAATTCATTTATTATCAGTGATTTAAAATTATTGCCTTCCATCTATTATCTAAAGGTGCAAGGTGCTTCAATCAACCAAACCATACCGATTCTGAAAATCGGCCGGTAGAATCCAATAGTATATATTTTATAAACTTTATTTAATATGCCGACAATAGTACCTACAAGGAAAATCGCAATGGAATTGCTTAAAAAATATAATAAGTCAGAAAGTCTTTTAAAGCATGCACTTTCTGTTGAAGCTGTAATGCGCTATATGGCAAAAAAGTATGGTGAGGATGAGGAGAAATGGGGAATTATAGGATTGATTCACGATCTTGATTATGAAATGTACCCGGAACAGCATTGCCAGATGACTGAAAAAATTTTAAAAGAAAATAACTGGCCTGAAGATTATATAAGGGCTGTTCTGAGCCATGGCTGGGGTCTTGCAACTGATGTGGAACCAGTTACGTTGCCTGAAAAAACAATCTATGCTGTTGATGAGCTTACCGGCCTGGTTGCCACCAGTGCCCTTGTAAGACCATCAAAGAGTGTCATAGATATGGAAGCGCGTTCTGTGAAGAAGAAATGGAATGACAAAAGGTTCGCTGCCGGAGTCGACCGTTCAGTTATAGAAAAGGGGGCAGAAATGCTTGGAGTAACGCTGGATGAACTTATTACTGATTGTATAATGGGTATGAGGGTGGTGGCTGATGAGATTGGATTGGGAGGCCCTCCGGGGGGGGGTAGTGGCTAAAAAGAGGCCGCATCATTCGATACGGCCTCTTAAAATCTCATTCAATTATTTTTAAAGAATTTTTAGCTTAATATTTTTGAACCACACATCACTGCCATGGTCCTGAAGGCCTATGTAACCTTCTTTGGCAGGATTAACGAACCATTCATAATCTTTAAATTTCGAATTGAGCACCATTTTTTTCCAATCCTCTGTCCACAGGTGATATTCAACAACATTTGCACCATTCTGAGAATATACGACTGTACCCTGGTAAACAAGAATATGAACATGGTTCCATTCACCGTAAGGTTTTGTGTTCTGCGGTTTTGCAGGGATAAGATCATAGAGAGATCCTGCCATACGGTCTCCGTCAACACCAAGCTTGGCATCGGGATGGTTTTCATTATCCAGAAGCTGCATCTCCGGAGCTGATTTCCAGATAGGCTCATTTGGTATTTCCTGTGCCATAATAAAAATACCGCTGTTTCCTCCTTTGCCAATTTTCCAATCGAGTTCAAGTTCGAAATTGCTTAACTTCTTATCATAAATGACATCACCTCCATTACCTGCTTCTCCGTTTCCGGAACCTATGCAGTGAAGAGTTCCGTCAACTACTTCCCAGCCTTTGGTAGGGAAAGTCGGCAAGTCATATCCACGCCAACCGGTGGTCGTTTTTCCGTCAAAAATGGAGACAAAACCTTCATCACTTGAGGCTGCTTTCTTAGCGTTTCCTTTTGATCCGCATGATGTTGCAAGTCCCAAAATAAGAACACTTGATAAAATAATGTTAATTAGCTTCATATTACAAAATTTATTAAATGTTAAAAGTGACAGAAAGGTCATTTCTGTCACTTATATAATAATTAAGCAGGCATATCAGGTAAAACAAATCCTTTACGGTAAGTATGTTTTATCATCTCAGTTGCAAATTCCTTTGCATTAAGCTTAACATCGGGTCTGTTGAATTTAGGATCACCATCTATAATTGTGAAGTTATCTGATATGGTGAGTCTTACGGAGTCATCAGGACCAATGTTGGTAAATTCCATTTTTTCACCGTCCCAGTCAAGTTCTTTATTCAGTCCCTGAAGTCTGACCGCAAGCACACCCATAACAACCATTTCGTTGAATGGTCCTGCTTCCGAGAAATCAGATTTTGATTTAACCCTGCTTTCCGGGCTTTCTTTGCATGCACGTACCCAATCCATTTCATGACCACCGTTCATTGCATTTTCAACTCTTCTCTCAGTTTTTGGTACAACTGGTTTCCTTCCAGACAATAACCATGGATCTTTACCATAGCAACCACAGATCAGAGTATCTTTTGAACCATGGAATATAACTCCGCCACCGTCGTCGTTCATATTTTTTCCTGCAGGCCATCCTTCCGGTTTTGGAGGTTGTAATCCCCCATCATACCATATTACTTCTACCTGAGGATATTTTATTTTTGATCCTTTTGGTGCTACTCTTTCAGGGAAGGTAAGAGTAACCATCTGTGCATTAGGGGCGCAATCGGTCAGCAGCAGTGTTGAGCTTGCCTGAGCTTTTATAGGATATCCCAAATGCAGTGATTTGAAAATCGGATGCATAATATGGCAAGCCATATCACCAAGAGCACCGGTTCCAAAATCCCACCAGCCTCTCCAGTTCCAGGGAGTATAGATGCTGTTATATGGACGCATTTTAGTTGGCCCGATAAAAAGATCCCAGTTTAGTGTGTCGGGAACCCATTCACCTTTTGGAACGTTTAATCCCTGCGGCCATATAGGACGGTCGGTAAATGCTTCAACTTTTTTCACCTCTCCTATCTCACCATTCTGCATCCACTCAATTGTCTGGCTTACCCCTTCAGCTGATGAACCCTGATTACCCATTTGTGTTGCAACCTTATATTTTGCAGCCAGCTTGGTCAGTAACCTTGACTCATAAACTGTGTGTGTTAGTGGTTTTTGGGTATAGGTATGTTTGCCCATTATAATTGCATTTGAAGTAACGACTGCATGCGAATGGTCAGCCGTTGCAGTAATTACTGCATCAATTGATTTTCCCATTTCATCATACATCTTTCGCCAATCCCAGTATGCTTTTGCATTTGGATTAGCAGCAAATACTCTTTTTGCATAACCCCAGTCAACATCGCAAAGTGCGACTATGTTTTCTGTTTTAGCTACATTTTTAAGGTTTGTATTTCCCATACCACCAATACCAACTACAGCGATATTCAGTTTATCGCTTGGAGCAGGAGTCTTGCGGCCAAGACCGCTGACAACCTTGCTTGGCAGTATAGTCAGACCTGCAGCAACAGCACCGGTTGTTCCAAGAAACGTCCGGCGTGTAATTTTTTTCGAATTTTCTTTCATTTTCAGGAAAATTAAAATTTATAATTGATCGATAAAATTAATAATTTTAAAATTGAATAAGATACAAAAATTTCATATTTAAGAACATATTAAGAAATCTACAACTCTCTTATCCATATATTCCTGAAACCAACTGGATTGCCATGATCCTGTAATTCAATACTTCCGGGACCATGTTTCTTCACAAAGTATTCAGGTATTCCAATATATTCTGTTGGACCTCTCAGGCTTACGTTATTCTGGATCAAAACGCCATTTTGAAGTACAGTAACCCTCGGAGGAGTTGCATATACGGTAGAATCAGTTCCGAATGCAGGAGCCGTATAAATGATATCGTATGACTGCCATTCTCCCGGTTTTTTGCAGACATTTACCAAAGGAGCATATTGCTTGTACATAGCTCCGGCCTGTCCATTCCGGTATGTCCGGTTATTATAACTATCAAGTACCTGTACTTCATATAGTTCCTGTAAAAATACACCACTGTTACCCCTGCCCTGACTTTCTCCTGTCACTTCAGAAGGTGTTCTCCATTCAATATGCAACTGAAAATTTTCAAATTTCCTCTTGCTTTTTATGAATCCTGCTCCCCTGACACTGATTAAAGCTCCGTCTTTAACAATCCACTTTGTCGGGTTTCCCTGCATATCAGTCCATTCCGAACTTAAATCAGTTCCTCCGTTAAATAAAATAATAGCATCTGAAGGCGCATCAGAATCTGTGACTCCCGGCTGAATTATTTTTACTTCTGGCTCCCATATTTCAGTCATACCCGGAGTCATCTTCTCAGGTTCAGGATACTTCGAACCAGCTGGTTTAGCTGTTTGCGGTGTTTGTCCCATACTATAAGCACACATGGACAACATCATGCTGAAAATCAATAATTTTTTCATTTTTAAAATTCTGATTAAATTAAATAATAATTAAGCACTTAAGGAAATCAATTTATTCGTGCTAATGTATAACACAAATATAGTGCGGGATTTTTAAAAAACCTAATGATAAGTTCCACCGTTTTAAACCGGCATTATCATTATTCATAGGAACAAAAGACATTGATGATATGAAACAACAGGAAGTAATCTTTTTACTTTTGTTTCGATAAATATCAGATTTTTAAAACTACATTAGCAAAAATGTGTTAAACAGGGGATATAGAATATGCATAAAGGGAAGGTGACAATAAAGGATATTGCAAAAGAACTTGGGATTTCTCCATCGACTGTGTCAAAAGCTCTTAAAGGGCATCATGATATAAGCGAATCAACAAAAATATCTGTGAGACAACTCGCGGAGAAATGGAATTATGAACCTGATCAGATTGCGTTAAGTCTTAAAAGCGGGCTTAGCAAAACAATCGGAGTAATAGTTCCTGAAATTGTGCATTATTTCTTTTCAACTGTAATAAGTGGTATCGAAGAGATAGCATATGAAAAAGGATATCATGTAATGTTTTGCCAGTCAAGCGAATTATACCCAAGGGAAGTAAAAGCTGTCGAAACATTGCTGTCAAGCCGTGTTGACGGAATTCTTGTATCAATATCAAAGATGACTGAAAATTATGATCATTTCCGAAAAATACAGGATAATAGTATTCCGCTCGTCTTCTTTGACAGGATCTGTGATGAAATTGCAACCGACAGGGTAATTGTAAATGATGAGACAGGGGCATATAATGCTGTTAGTCATCTTATAGAAATTGGTTGTAAAAATATTGTGCATCTTTCGGGTCCGCCTAATCTGTTAATTGGGAAAAACCGCAGAGACGGATATATGAGAGCTCTCAGAGAACACAATATGTCAATAGACGAAAATAATATTATAAGGTGCGATACCGTAGAGGAAGCTAAATTAATTGTGCCTTTAATATTAAAAAGAGAGAACAAACCTGACGGAATTTTTGCCGTAAATGATCTTACAGCATTATCTGCAATGAATATTATTCAGGATAAGGAATTCAGAATCCCGCAGGATATTGCAGTTATCGGATTTACAAACGGGTTAATTACCGATTTTTCAAACCCTCCTCTGACTTCAGTTGAACAGCATGGAGATTTAATCGGTAAAGAAGCTGTAAAATTATTGATCAGTCGCATAGAAAAGAGCAATGACATTCCTTTCGAGACAAAAATTATTAAAACGCACCTTATTATAAAAGGGTCTACAATGAGGAATAAGCAGAAAGCAGAAAGTAAAAATGAGCATAGTTAACCTTTTCTATTCATTAATATTTTTAATTCATTGTTTCCCTATGTATTACTTCATGTTTGCCTTAGTGAAACTTTGTTGTAAAAAGTTTTTAACCCTGCCTTCACGGCAGGCAGGCACCAGGGAAATCAAAGGATTATTCATATGTTCACAAAAATTTTAAAAATTAATCAGGCTGGATAATTAATATTTTTTTTATTTATTCAATATAAACTATTTTTTACCCGAAGCTATATTTTCTTCATTTTTTCAGAAAACGTTTGAAACAAAGTCACCCTATCAAAGGATTTCATTTAATTACCTGAAATCATCATCAGATGTTAAATTTTTCTTAAAAAATGATGAATTAATTTTGTTTTAATATTTTTTTAATAAAGATTTAATATATATATTTGTTCATTGGCAATCATAGTGAGAAGACGATTGCCGGATAAATTGGAAACCTGAATACTGAACATTTTCTCTGACATTAACTGATCTGTTTATAATGCACACATCTAATAAATATATATCCTTGAAGGTATTTTCTACCTCAAAAATTAATAGTAATACACCTAAATTTAGCTAACCTAAAAAAAATCAACTATGGCAACATTGCGAAATTTTGTTTTTTTATGGAGGAGGGGCATATTAACGCTTCTTCTATTTGGCTTTGCAATCAGCTTCGCCTCTGCTCAGGGAAGAACTGTAAAAGGCAAAGTAACTTCCGCAACAGAGGGACCTCTCGCGGGAGTAAACATTGTACTCCAGGGAACTGTAACCGGAACCATGACTGATGGCAATGGTAACTACAGTATAGAAGTCCCTGGCCCGGAAGCAGTTCTGGTCTATTCATTTATCAGTTATACAACTCAATCAGTGACTGTGGGTTCCCAGTCTACAATAAACGTAGTTCTGGCTCCGGCAATGAGCACTCTTAACGAAGTTGTGGTTACTGGTTATGGCACTCAGAAAAAAAGAGAGGTAACCAGCGCCATCACGAGTGTAAAATCTGATGACTTCGTTCAGGGTAATGTAGACAACCCTGTCGAGTTAATACAGGGTAAAGTAGCTGGTCTGGCTATCAGCAAGCCTACCGGAGACCCCAATGGTACATTTGATATCCGACTGAGAGGGATGAGCACTATCGGTGCGAATCTTCAACCTCTTGTCATTATTGATGGTGTGGTTGGAGCTGACCTGAATAACGTTGATCCAAACGATATTGCATCAATAAATGTTCTTAAGGATGGTTCTGCTGCCGCGATCTACGGAACAAGAGGATCAAGTGGTGTTATTCTCGTAACGACAAAGATGGGCAAAAAAGGTTACAGCAAGTGTCGAATATAATGTTTACGGAACTGCTGAAGTTGTTGCCAAGAATACCGATGTAATGAATTCTAAACAGTGGAGAGCCTTGTCAAAGGAAACCGGACTGGGAACAGATTTTGGACAAAACACAGACTGGTTTAAGCAAGTTGAGCAGACAGGCCTTTCAATGGTACATAACCTTTCAATGTCAGGCGGAACTGATAAAACGACTTATCGTGCTTCAGTCAACTACCGTGATGCCAACGGCGTATTGAAAAAAACCGGTTATACTCAGTTCAACGGAAGAATCAATGTAACACAAAAAGCGCTGAATGACAAGTTAACTATTGACATGAATCTCGCAGCCACACAAAAGGATCAGGAACTGGGAAATGCCCAGGCATTCAAATATGCCACTATTTTCAATCCCACAGCACCTGTATACAGCAAAGATCCTTCGCTGGCAGCATATGGAGGCTATTTCCAGCAGCCCGGACTCTTCGATTATTATAATCCGGTCGCCATCGTGAACCTTGATAAGAACGAGACAAAATCAAATCTATTAAATGCTTCAATTAAAGGTACATACGAAATCCTCAAAGGATTGACCATTGATGCTGATTATGCTATGATATCCAGTGGTGCCCTGAATGGAAATTATGCTGATAGCCATGAGTACTGGGCAGGTTACAGCAGAACCGGTTTGGCATCGAGAAGCGAGGATAATTCCTTCAGTAACCTTTTTGAGTCAACTATACATTACCAGGGTGATGTTACCTCTGCAGTTAATCTTAGTGTATTGGGCGGATATTCTTACCAGGATTTCACCAATGAAGGTTTCTATGCCCAGGGAGGTAATTTCCTTACAGATGATTTTACCTATAATAACCTGGCTGCAGCACTTGATTTCAAGAATGGGAAAGGAACCATAACAAGCTACAAAAACTCCAATAAACTTATTGCATTTTTCGGGCGTGTAAATCTCAATGTCAGCAATTTGTGGTTTGTTACTGCAAGTGCAAGGTATGAAGGTTCTTCAAGATTCGGTAGTGCAAACAAGTGGGGATTGTTCCCTGCCATCGGCGGCGGTATGGATCTTTCAAAATTATTAAATGTAAGTGCTATAGACGAATTAAAAATCAGGGTCAATTACGGAATTACAGGTAACCAGCCAAGCTCGAGCTATCTGTCACTTTTAACTCTGGGACCTTCCGGTAACTTCTACTATAACGGTTCTTTTGGTCCGGCTTATTCCCCGACAAGTAATGCTAATCCCGACCTGAAATGGGAAACAAAAGGAGAATTTGACGCCGGATTTGATTTCTCACTTTTTAAATCAAAATTAACAGGGTCATTTGACTATTATACAAGGACAACCAAAAATCTTTTGTTCCAGTACACTGTGCCTGTTCCACCGAACCTTTATAATACAGCCTGGATGAACATTGGATCAATAAGGAGCAGTGGACTTGAAATGTCTCTTAATTATAACATAGTCAGGGGATCAGATTTTTCTTACACTGTCACACTTACGCCTCCTATAATCTTGAGAACATCCTGGTTTCTCTGTCAGGCAAATATAATGGCGCTGAATTAACTTATGGAGAACAGGATCTTAGCAGATATGGGTTCACCGGGTCAGAACCAGGTGCCTCTTGTAAGAGTTCAGGAAGGCAAGCCGATAGGCCAGTTGCTGGCATTGGTTTACAACGGGATAGACGCTGCAGGGAACATGACATTTGTTGATGAAAACCATGATGGGAAAATTGACCAGTCTGACCGTAGGGTAATAGCAAATGGCTTACCAAAATTAATTGTTGGATTTGGCAACACCTTCACATATAAGAGTTTTGATCTAAATATATTCCTCCGTGGAGTATTCGGTCATCATCTCATTAATTCATACAGGGGATTTTATGAAGTACCGGATATGATTGCATCATATAACCTTCCTGTGACAGCTGCCGATCAGAAAAATCCAACTACAGGGGCTCTTCTTAATGTATCTTCAGGTACATTGTCCAGCAAGGATATTGAAAATGCTTCTTTTGTTTCACTCGATAACCTGAGCCTTGGCTATAACTTCAAACTGCCTAAAGGCGGTCAATTCAGTAAGATCAGGCTCTATTTTGCCGGTAATAATCTGTTCTATCTTACCAAATACAAAGGTGTAAGCCCGGAACCAAGATATGAAGATAATGATCCTGATACCGGAGACTACAACAATGCACTTGTACCAGGTGTGGACAGAAGAACTACATATTTTAGCTCCAGATCATTTACAGTTGGTGCTGACTTTGTTTTTTAAACCTGAAAATGAATAAGATATGAAAACAAAAGAAAGAAATAAAATGAAAAAATCGCTATATCTGATAAGAGTCATTATGATTCTTCTGGTAGTGGCTGCTTTCAGCCAGTCGTGTACAAAACTGGATGAGACTCTTTACAGCCAGGTAACACCGTCAAACTTCTTCAAATCAGATGCTCAGTTTGTATCTGCATTAGGTGCTGCATATACTCAATTAGGGCCTTATGCTTCAAACGATGATTATTATCTCCAGGAGCTGACCACAGATGAGATGACTTGCCCAACCAGAGGACAGGACTGGGATGATGGCGGCAACTGGAGAAGACTTCATTTGCACTCCTGGAAGTATGAAGATAATGCAGTTACAGCTGCCTGGAATTTCTGCTTTTCAGGAGTAAGCACTGCTAATCGGCTTATCTACCAGTTTCAGACGCTTTCATCAAGCGGACAGGTTCAAGGTTCTGTTGCTGCTTCGTATATTGCAGAACTCAGAACATTACGAGGTTTCTTCTACTGGCAGCTGATTGATTTATACGGTAATGTTCCTTTGGATACTACTTTTGCAACTGCAAGCTGCAGCTCCTCCGACTGTACCAAGACTAACTGTTTATAATGCTATAGTCAGTGATCTTGAATCAGCTGTTCCACTTTACATCAAAAGCAGTAGATGGTACAACTTATGGCCGTATGAATTACTATGCAGGAAAATTCTTGCTGGCAAAGTTATACCTGAATGCAGGGGTTTATACGGGTGTAAACGGCGCTGCAGGAACAAACCAGTGGCAAAAAGTGATCGATGAGTGCGACGAAATCATCAATTCAGGGAAATATTCTCTTGAAAGCGATTATTTTGCCAATTTCAATGCAAACAATTCCACTTCAAAGGAATTTATTTTTGCAATACCTTACGACCAGGTATTCTTCCAGGGCTTCGCAATGGGATGCCAGACTTTGCACTATGCCAACCAGTATACATATAATTTTACACAGCAGCCATGGAACGGTTTCTGCACACTTGAGCAATTCTATAATTCTTATTCTGACAATGACCTGAGAAAAGGTGATGTTGGTACACTGCCAGGTCCTGCTACAAAACGTGGCAACTTTCTTGCAGGGTATCAGTACAACCTTGGCGGAGGGATTTGCACAGCTACCGATGCCGGCGCTGATGCTGGAGATCCTGATGGAACTAAAGCTTAATTTTGGGAAATAGGTGATTGGTGATGGCAGGCTCCACAGATAAATGAATTGGGTCCACAGGCTGGCGCCAGTCAGGTGTAAGAATTGGCAAATGGGAATTTGAGATAGGTGCTATCATCGGAAATATGAGCAATGATTTTGGCTGTATTCCGTTATGCAGATGTACTTTTAATGAAAGCAGAAGCACAATGGCGCATAAGCGGTAATGGCGGAGATCCACATGTCATTGGCACTTGTAAACCAGATCAGGGAACGTGCAGGTTTAACGGACCTTACTTCTATTAGATGGGGAGCTGAGTTTTGACCTTGCCGGTGCAGTTGTTGCCGGGTGGTGAATTATTCAATGAAATGGGACGTGAAATGTTCGCAGAACATAACAGACGTCAGGATCTGATCCGTTGGGGATTCTTTAACAGCAATGACAAATGGGTTCTTCCATTCTTAAATGCAGGAGATGTACTTGAAAACTACCGGTGCATTATCTTCTACTTATTCCCGATTGGCAAGTCTGAACTGTCTGCTAATCCGAATCTTGTACAGAACCCAGGTTACTAGTAATATTTTTAAATTAAGTTTTTCAGAAGAGCAGGCAATTGTTATATTTGCTTGCTCTTTTTCTATTTTACAGAAATTTATAACGGTCAATAGTTTACTCGATTGATTCAAAGTATGTATTATCAGAAGATTAGAGAGTCGGTAAAGTGGGCAGTGAAAACAGTAAGCGTTTCATTGGTAATGTACAGATGCGTTGATGCTGTACTTTTATCCATGATTATCATTGTCGTTAGGCTCCTAAAATCCGAAGGAACCAGGGAATAAGGTAAAATAACTTTTTTCACTTCTTAATAAAAGCCATACGCATATAGGTTTTATAAATAAGTCGACTATAACGAAGAATATAATACATACCGGAATTTTACAATGGGGCCGGCGTTGGAATTGGCGACTTTAATAACGATGGTTTGCCGGATATATATTTTTGCGGCAACCTGACAGGAAACAAACTCTATATAAACAAGGGAAATTTTGTTTTTGAAGATGTAACTGAAAAGGCAGGGGTCGCTTGCGAAGGTTCATGGTCAACAGGAGTTAGTATAGTTGATATCAATGGCGACGAATGGCCGGATATCTATGTTTGCAAATCAGGTAATCTCGGTGGCCGAAACAGGCAAATGAATTGTTTATAAATAACGGAGATCTGACATTCACTGAAAAAGCAGCTGAATATGGACTTGCAAATGTAGGATTGTCAAACCATGCTGCATTTTTTGATTATGATCGCGACGGAGATCTTGACTGTTACCTTCTTAACAATTCCTTTCAGTCGGTAACTGATTTTGATATGAAGCCGGGCAACGCGAGATTCGCGATTCTCTGGGAGGAAACAAATTATTCAGGAATGATAATGGCCATTTTGTGGATGTGACAAGGAAGCAGGCATATATGGAAGTAAGATCGGTTTTGGCTTGGTGTGAGTGTTGGAGACGTGAACCGGGATGGATGGCCTGATATATATGTTTCAAATGATTTTTTTGAACGGATTACCTTATATCAATAACAAAGACGGAACATTTACAGAATGCCTTGAGGATCAGATGCGTGAAATAAGCCTGGGAGCAATGGGGTCGGATATTGCGGATATAAACAACGATGCTTATCCCGAAATATTTGTGACTGAAATGACTCCGGAAGGAAATGCACGCCAGAAAACAAAAGCAGTGTTTGAAGATTGGCAAGGATATCAAAAGAAAGTGAACACCGGATACTACCATCAGTTCGCACGCAACACATTGCAGCTAAATAAGCAATACAT
>CAVVGP010000108.1:0-13962 GCA_963747625.1 uncultured Bacteroidales bacterium
AATAAGGAATCCCTGGTAGAGGTCTACATTATTCCAGAGTTGTCCTAACTGAGCCTGTGTTTCAAGATTCCCGGCTGCATGTATACCGTAATTAATCTGAGCCTGCAGGATCTGGCAGGTAAACAGCATTGCCATTAAGCCTGCAATAAAAAAAATCATTGTTTTCATTTTTGTGTGATTATCAATTTATGGTTTTATTAATCAAAAAAGTAGTTGTCCATTTCCCAGCTGCAAACCGTCAGAAGTTCATCAGCATTGTCAGCATTCTCCTTATTGAAGTCTCTTAGTATGTCTAAAATCGCAGCTGATTTCCTGTTATCTGTATCTGCATTGTGACACTAACATTGTAGCCTGGCCAAACCGGTGTATCAAAACGAGGTGCCCCCTTTACATTTTTAGCGATAATCCTGTCGGCGACCTGGTAATCATTCACTTCATTTGCTTCAAGGAGAGTCGTTATCCTCTCCAGCATACTAACATTGCATGTACAAAAAATAAATTTCATATTTCTTTTTTTTATGATTCTTTTCGATTGAATACGGCATAAAATATCGGTACGATAATCAGTGTTATTAACATTGAGAAGAGCAGGCCGCCTATCATTGTAACAGCCATTGGGGAAAACATTTCATGTCCCATGCTCCTGCTCAGAGCCATTGGGACCATAGCGAGAATCATTGTGGAAGATGTCATTACTACCGGTCTTAGTCTCGACCTTCCTGCTTCCTGTATTGCATCATATAATTTATATCCGCATTTACGAAGCATGTTTGTATAATCGACAAGGATGATCCCATTCTTGACCACAATACCAACCAGCATAATCAGCCCTATGAAAGTCGTCACACTAAGAGTTGTTCCTGTAAGCAGGAATGCTGCAACTACGCCTACAAGGGTAAAGGGTACTGCCAGCATGATAATGAATGGATGCAACAATGACTCAAACTGGGCTGCCATTACCATATAGACCAGAATCACGCCTATTATCAATACAAGTTTAAGGTCAGCGAATGATTCATTCTGAGAATTGGTCTGTCCCTGAAGTTTTGTGGTGACTCCTGAGGGCAGGCTGATGGTTTTTAGCATATCTTTAACTTTTTTTGTCGCATCGCCAAGGGTAAGATTGTGTAAGTCTGCACTTACCGTAACATACCTTTGCTGAGACTCCTCCTTATTTCCATTCACCCAAACCCTGGCGAACATCTGCTATGTCGGATAGCCTGACATGTGTACCCATCATGGTAGAAAGTGTAATATTATTTACTGAAGCGATATCTGTCCTGCTCAGAGGTGCATACCTTATCATTATATTATAGTCGCTGCCTCCTTCAGTAACTGAACCTGCTTCTGCACCATAAATACTCTGCCGTATCTGAAGTGCAATAAGCCCAGAATTTAACCCTGCATCTGATGCTTTTTTACGATCAATGATGACCTGGAAATCTGTTTTACCTTCATCAGCAGTTGATTCGACATCTATCATTCCCGGAATACTTTCGGTTCTGGTTTTTATATCTGTGGCAAGCTGATTCAGGACATCTAGATCTTTTCCACTGATCCTGATCTCAATAGGTTTGGCATTTCCAAGGACTGCTGATTCAAGAATATTTCCGGAAGTAATATGGAATTTTTCGATTTCGGGTATGTCAGCAACTTTGGCACGAAGCATGTCGCCTATATCAGATGCAGTCCTGTCGCGTTTATCGGGAAGAGTGAGGTGACACAAAACAGTCCCAATGTTTTTTCCTTCAGAGAATCCTACTGTGGAAAGAATACCATCGCGTGTTTGTCCTGAAATTGATGAAACGGTACCGGGAACAATTTCAGGGATATTTTCTTCCATCACTTTCATTACTTTCTTTGCCACCCTGTCAGTCTCGGCTGCACCTGTCCCCACTTCGGTCTGAAAAACAACAACTACGTCTCCAGCATCGAACATTGGCAGATAGTCGGTTCCGATTTGTTTTGTACCTATCAATGATACCGCAAGGAGCAATAATGCTGAAATAATTATAATACTCTTGTGACTCATTGTCCATCCCAGTAGCCTTTTATAGCCATTTTCTGCTGACACCATAATTCTTTCGCTTGATTCATAGACTCTTGATTTCCGGTTATATCTGGTTTTGTGTGATTCAGCTTTCAGTAGTCTTGAAGCGATCATAGGAGCAAGGGTCAGTGCTATTATGAGTGACGCAATAAGTGTGACTGCAGTTAGAGCTGCCAGCTGTTTAAAGAAGATACCGACAATTCCTCCCACGAAAATCAATGGTATAAAAACAACGAGTACCGTTGATGTTGATGCGACTACTGCCAGTCCCATTTCACCTGTTGCAAAGATTGCAGCCTCTTTTGGCCGTTCGCCTTTTGCGATGTGACGGGTTATATTTTCAAGTACCACTATCGCATCGTCAACAACCATCCCTATTGCTATAATAAGTGACAGCAAAGAGAAAATATTAATTGTCCATCCTAAAGCATACATGAAAATAAATGCTGTGATGAGTGAGAATGGAATTGTAAGGAATATAATTAAGCTGCTCTTCCAGTCCCGGAGAAAGGCTACAACAATAATGATGACAAAGAGCAAGGCCCACCAGAGGGTGTCAGTAAGGCTTTTTATTGATTGTGTAATAATTTCGGCTTGTCCGAGAACCTCCTCAATTTTTACATCGTCAGGAAGACTGGGCAGAATGGTTTTCATCCTGTTATGAATGGCATCAACTACCTGAAGGGAGTTTTTTCCTGATTGTTTTTGGACCATTATTACGGCTCCAAGTGCGTTTTTTGACCTGGCAAATTCATCCGTTTCAAGATATCCATCCTCAATAACTGCTATATCTGAAAGCTTTACAAGCTTTCCAAAAAAGTTTGTGACGGGTATGTCGGCAAGTTCCCTGCTACTCTTGATCTCTGCAGGTATTCTCACTGAGAAGTCGTTTATTCCTTCTTTTATACTTCCTCCCGGAATGCTTATATTTTCTGCTTTCAGCAGGGTTGAAAGTTCTGCTATTGACAAGTGATATGCTTCGAGCTGGGCCGGATTCACATTTATTTTTATCTCACGTTCAGGTTGCCCGAGATAAATCACACTGCCCACACCCTCAACCATTCTAAGGGGGCTTGCTATTTCGTCTTCGATTATCTGACCGAGTCCCTTTAAATTTTCCTTTGCTGTTAAACTGTATATGAGAACCGGCATCATTGAGCTATTTACCTTGTATATAATAGGTTCTTTTGCACCTGAAGGCATCTTGCTTTTAACGAGTTCCATCATGTCACGGGTATTATTAGCAGCCTGGGTGATGTCCGACCCCCAGTTGAACTGAAGGGAGATTATTGAGACATTTTCACGTGATGATGATTTTATACTTTTCAAATCCTGGACACCAGATAATTGTGTTTCAAGCACCCGGCTTACCTGGTCTTCAACCTCATTAGCTGCTGCACCAGGATAAACAGTGAGTACTGTGAGCGAAGGAAGTTCCATGGCCGGCATAACATCGAGCGGGAGCATTTTTAGCGATACCAGACCAAACAGGAGTATCGCCATAAATACCATGGCAGTGGCTACTGGTCTGTTAACTGATAATTTAGGTAATTTCATTTTACTTATCCTCCGTTTGCTTAATTTCTATCCTTGATCCATCGTGAAGCTTTCTCTTTCCCATTGGTTATTATCATCGAGCCGCTGTTTATTCCATTCACACCAGCTACTCCGTCATCCATCCACAGTACATCAATCTTTTGTCTTCTAGCAATATTGTTTTCAGCAACGAAAAGATAATCATCACCTGTTCCTGGCTGCCTGTATACTGCGTTGAGAGGGACGCTGATGGCATCGATCGGATTCAATTCGATTCTGACATGTGCGAACATCCCTGGTTTTATATTTTCCATGCTGTTTGCAACCTCAATTTTGACTGTGGCAGTATGAGTTATTGTCGATAGTACCTGTTCAGTAGAGGATATCCTGCCTTTGAAGACAGTGGAAGGTATTGCATCAAAAGTGATAATTGCAGGCTGCCATTTTTTCAATTTACCCAGATCTTTCTCATTAACTTCAGTTTTTACCTGAATAGGATCAAGTTTCATAAGTCTTAAAATCCCCGAAGTCTTTGAATAACCAGGTTCAAGATTTATATTGAAAAAGAAATTTTCTCCTTCGTTAACAAGATATTCGACTATCGTGCCTGAAAATGGAGCAGTGATTTCTGTATTTTTCTTCATCATCTCAACTTTTGATTTTGAAGCATCATACATTGCTTTCAAATGATCATATTCCTGAAGTGAAACACTTCCTTTCTCACTTAGCCTTGTTACCCGTTCATAATCTTTTTCAACAGCACTGAACTCTACCAGTGCCTGTGAATAAAGTTCACCTGAAAGGCTTACAAGAAGATCCCCTTTCTTTACATGACTTCCTTCCGGAAAGTAAGTTTTTTCAACTCTTCCCGGCATAGCTGCTCCAAGGTTAGCCTCTTTATCGGCGAAAGCAGTGCCTGATAGTTCCAGCACAGGTACAAATTGTCTTGATTCAGATTTTACCGCATTTACAGGTGTCTTAACTTCAATATCTTTTATTCCGGTTTTATTTTGTTGTGTGCATGACATAACTATGATGAGCATTGCTCCAAAAATTATTGATCGTTTCATTTTTTCTATTTTATAGTATTAGTATTTTCCTGTTACTTTTTTTAAATTGCTAATCGATATCTGACTATTTGTACGGGCATCAATGAGCTCTGACCATGCTTTTTGCCAGATTACCTGTGCCTCAAGCAAATCTGATGTTTTCAAAATACCTTCATTGAAGTTGTCCTCTGCAGACTTCAGGTTCTGTAGTGCCTGATCAAGAGCAAGAGCAGCATAATCTATCTTTTTTACTGATTCAGTATATTGATATACAGCTTGCTGCAATTGAAGGACCATGAGTTCCTTAGATTCATCAAGCTTAAGTTTTGCAGACGCCTCTTCGTGCCTGGCAGCATTGAGAGTATGCTTTTTATCACCAAAATGGAAAATAGGGATGTTGCAGATTACACCAATATTGTAATCAGATCCGAATTCTTTTGCCAGACCATTATAGGGATCGGGATTCATGAAAGTATAGCCGGCATTAAGTACGATATTCGGAAGATATCTTGAGAGCATCATTTTCACTCCAGCCCGTGCCATATCTGCATTTTTCTCCAGTATTTTAAGTTCCGGCCGATCGGATATAGCGTCTTCATTAACATCACAGTTCAAAACAGAGGCATCAGTTTTATTAAGAGAATCTGTCAGTGTAACTGAACTTGAATATTTCACTCCGGTCATCTGGCACAAAACCATTTTTGATAATTCCATTCCATTATTTGCTTCAAGCAAAAGAATATCGGCCTCACTTAATTTCAGCCTGGCCTTAAGAAGATCATTTTTTGTAATAATGCCTTCGGAATGAATGTTTTCGAGGTCAGATACAAGTCGGGTAAGCATTTTTTTGTATCTCTCAGCAAGTATTTCTTTTTCCCTGAGAGAAACGATTCTCCAATATGCCTCATCAACTGCATAAATAAGTTCATCCTGTTTGAGTGAAAGATTGTGATCAGCCATTTCTTTTGTATATTCAGCAATTTTGTTTGCTTCTCTGATTTTACCTCCCATGTAAACAGGCTGGGTAAAACCCCCGTTGATGACATACAGATTACCTATGCTGAATCGCGATTTTGAAGCAGGCAGGTAAGTATAATTCTGAAATACCGGGTTTCCGGAAGCGTCTGTAACAATTTTTCCAGTTGATGGATCTATAACAAATGTTGATGCTGCCACTTCAGGAGTGTTTAATGCAGCCTGGCTCAACTGACCTGTAGATTTATCTATTGCAGAATAAGGAACTACCGGCAGGAACAAATCACTTTTCAGTAACTGGTAATCCTTGTTAAAATATGTGTAATGCCCCATTAATGCTGAAATCCGGAAGATATTGTGTGAAAGCTGACTTTTTAACTGCTATTGCCGCATTCACCTGTTCTTTTGCGATTTTTATTTTCTGGTTATGATCGAGAGCCAGACTGCGGCATTGTTCCAGGCTTAAACTCTCCTGTGAGTAAAGTACAACAGGAAGCATGAACATTGAAACCAGTAATCCTATTTTTTTCATATTTGACTATTTGACTATTTGACTTTAATATAATTAGACTAAAAACGTATTATGGTCGAATAAAAATCAAAAAAAATTATCTTTTGACTATCCCGTAAAAAAGAAAGTTAATAAGGTTACTCAATCTGGCTTCGAAGTTTCCATGTTCTTTGTTAATGAACAGTGGAACTTCCAGCCCTTTCATTGCTGTGACAATTGCAACTGCACTGAGACGAGGGTCTTCAACTGAAAATTTTCCTCTTTCGATTCCTTCCTGGATTATTCCTGTGACAATCCGCACTTCATCAAGATCATAACTCTTCCTTATCTCTTCAATAAATTCGAGGTGACTAAGATAGTCACTCTTAAGTGCAGTATAAAAATTAGTAAGCTTATTAAGTTTTCGCATCCTGACAGTGATGTAAACTTTAAGCCTTTCAATAGGATCTTCAATATCAGCGATATTCTTGTAGAGTTCAGCTTTAAGTTCTTCAGCTTCCTTTTCAACAACTGCTTTAAATATGTCTTCTTTACTGTTAAAATAATAGTAAATTGAAGATTTTCCCTTCCTTGACGCAAGAGCAATTTCTTCCATAGTGGTCTTTTTAAAACCAAAGTGGGTGAAGATATTTCGTGCAATTTC
Organism: uncultured Bacteroidales bacterium; assembly: GCA_963747625.1. Taxonomy (GTDB): domain Bacteria; phylum Bacteroidota; class Bacteroidia; order Bacteroidales; family VadinHA17; genus LD21. The sequence goes on from CAVVGP010000108.1 coordinate 6,765, forward strand.
AATGATCTTCATTCTTGCTTCTTCGTGTTGTACTAACATTCTTTTAATTTTAATTAAAAATTGATGGCAACAAAACTATACCATAATAAAATTATTCTCCAAATATTTTATCGACTATTTGATAAAAAAGGTCGAATAGTCTTAATAATTGATCTGGATTTTTACAATATTTTAAGTTCTTTTACCAGATAAATCAGCTGAACACGGCTCTTTACATTTGTTTTTATATAGATCCGGTGAGTATGATCTTTTACTGTTTGCAGGCTTATAAACAGTTTATCGGATATTTCCTTATTGCTTAATCCGTTGCATATTTCTCTTATAATGTCCGTTTCGCGGGGCGATACTTCAAATTTTTTACAGAATTCTTCAAATGAGATAGCTCTTTTCTGGCTCTGATGTGAAAAATGTAAACAGTGTTCCATAATTAAGATATATCGGAAGAAAAGTGTTGCCTGCAAAAAAAGTAAGAGTGAAAATTAAGGCAATATAGGTTGTGAGTTATAAAATAGCAAAGGTAGGCATTGCAAAATCATAATAATAATATTCCCGGTACCAATTCTTCTGCTGTCATAATCATGAATTATAGCTTTTCTTTTCCCGGGAATATTATAAGTAATCAGCGGAAATAAGAGAATAGAGGAAGTGCATGGAAATGAAGTAATATTTTAAAAGCGAAACAGGTTGAAGCCCCGTTGTTTTTGCACATGAAATATCCCACAACGATAATTAGTGAAAAATTCACAGCAGGAACCATAAGACAAACCAGTTATTGTTTTTTCTTCCCGATATTCCAAATGAAAACTGTATAAGCATAAGCCAGGCAAAAACCAGGAATGGCAACCCAAGAAGCATAGCAATATCTGAAAATCTTACAAGCAGATTCTGCTGAAATATATGATGAGAGAAATGTTTTGATTACTACCTGTCCCCATATTCCGTAAAATCCAAAAGTAAAAATAAAGACCTGGAAATAGAGCAAGGTTGAAAAAATTTCGTGGTGATACCTGTTCCTTAGTTTTGATGTAAGAACCACTCCTCCTGCGGCCATGGCAACTGATAAAATAAATATTAAATAACCAATGTACTGCAACATTATATAAAGCTATACAAATACTCCTTAGAACCCTGAATTCAAAAATAGACACTACCATAGTATTGTATTGCATACTAAAGTAGGAAAAATTAAAATCAATACTTATAGTATGAAGCCAAAGAAAAGCTTGAAATATAAATTTGTTTAGTAATTATTCTACGTTTTAAACTTAATAAATGTAATATGGAAACTAATGAACAAACAATGAATACAAATTAGTTCCCGGATTTCGGAATTGTTTCGGTACGGGATGGAGAGTCATGATGGATAATTTCCTCAGGTTATTCCTGGTAATTATTATACTCGCTATAGTAACAGCACCATTTAAAATGTTCAATTTTAATTTCGATTGATCCGATTTATACAATGTCCATGGGATTGGGGTACAATTGGGGAATTATTTTGGGCATAATGTGGATATTTACCGTGTTATTGGTGCCCTTAGGATCTTTGCAGCTTTTTTCGGTTTGCTTGCAATGCTTTATGCTTTCTTGTTAAACCGGTGTTTGAATATGGTGGCAATATGATTTTTGTCCAGGCAGTCAGGAGAATAAAACCTGATTTTGAATACCTGATAAAAGGATTTATAGAGAACTATCTTAATATAATCCTGGCAAACCTGCTGGTTTTTGCCCTGGTCGTCCTGGGCTTATTTGCCCTTATAATTCCTGGAATCATAATTGCATGCCGTCTTGCTTTTGTCCCATATATTATAATGGACAAAAAGCTCGATCCGATTGAAGCTGTGGAATTAAGCTGGAAACTTACCAAAGGGTCATGGATGGCAGATATTTTTAATGGGTTTCGTATCAATATTCATCGTCATCTTCGGGCTTATATTATTAATAATAGGGATCTTCCCCGCAATAATGTGGATATCCAGCTCATTCGCATCCCTTTATGAATCGGTGCTAAGAGAAAAAGAAAAACCTTCTGAAGCAATGGCAGCTTAATAATATTATTATTCTTTAAAGTCTTAATAATTCCCCTGGCAGGCTGACCCGAACGGGCAGCCTGCTTTTCTAAATATCAGCGGGTCTTTAATTTTAAGATCCAATAAAAAATATGAAAGCCATACGTTATTGATCTAAGTTTTGTAAATTTATACTCTAACTTAAAAATTCTCTAAACCATGAAAACAAAGTCAATTTTTCTATATTGTACTGGTGCTGATGTTACCTGTTACATCAAATGCCCAGCTTGGACTTCTCGAGAAAGGCAATTAACAAACAGATAGATCATAAAGTTGATTCTGCTGTTGATAAGAATGCGACAAGGATAAAGCGAAAGAAAACGGAAAAAGCTAATCAGAATCAATCTGATAATTCGGCAGGGAAGAAAAAGGTGGTACCAAAGCAACAGGTCGCGGATTGTTTGGAGGGAAAATTGACATCAAATATAATGATGAATACAAATTTACCGGCAGGATTTATATGCAAATGGAGACATATGATAAAAAAGATGTAACGAAGTCAGATTTTTATACCTATTTTAATAGCAATACAAGGAATGCTGGGATTGAAGTCAGCACTGCTGATCCTAAAGAACCAGATAAAACGTGTACTACGGTTTTTCTGTATGATAACGATAACAAATGCTTCATGATGCTTATAGGGAATGCTGATTCCAAAACCGGAATAATCTCAACATTGCCTTCTGATTCAGCAATAGCCGCCATGAGCAAGAATCAGAAAGCTTCAACTAAAAATCAGGATGGAAAACCAGCCAGGCAGCCAACAATAACAAAGACCGGAAATTCGCGAATTATTGCCGGGTACAAATGTGATGAGTATAAAGTAGTTGAACCAGACGTTGAAGGTTATTCAGATGTATGGATGACCAAGGATGTCAAAATAAAAGCCGATAAAAAATACTGGGGAAAGCCGGAATGCCAACATATTATGGCGATCCTGAATTTGAAGGAGCATATGATGCTGGCAATGGAAGCATTACGATAAAAATAATAACCCGACCATGAAAATGGAGACCAAAGAGATCAATGAAAATTTCAACCATTCAATATCTACAGCAGGCTATACATTTATGAAAATGAATTTTGGCCAGGCAGGGAAAAAATAAACATTTCCGCTATCATAAGGAAACGTTGCATGCAACGTTTCTTTGCGCTATATAGCTGTTATTTTTCAGATTATTTTGAGTTTTGCAAATCTCAGAAGCAGTTTTTTGCTTCCGTCTTTTTCGAATTCCACAGTTGCGGTAGTATTTGGAGGCTGTCCTTCAATGGACATTATTATTCCTTTGCCAAATCTTTCATGCTCAACCGTATCCCCTGCAGAAAATATTGAGGAATCACTTCCGGTGAATGGTATAACGGATGAAGTATCTGATTTTCTGATTTTTTTAAACCTGTCATCCTTTGCATAACGCATGAGGTCTCTTCCCGAAGTGATAAAGGTTTGGCTGCCGGCTGGTTATTGTTTTGAAAAGGTTTTCCTCCGGTCTGGGGATAAGAAGAAATTTCTGATCAATCTCACGAAGGAATCTGCTGGGGCTGCATCTTTCAAGATTTCCCCATTTATACCGGTTAAGTGCATAACTAAGAGTTGCCTGTTTTTCTGCACGGGTAACTGCCACATAAAAGAGTCGTCTTTCTTCTTCCAGTTCCCTTGCACTTCCTGATGACATAGGTGAAGGAAAAAGCGTATCTTCCATACCAACAATATATACATGCTTGAATTCCAATCCTTTGGCCGAATGCATTGTCATAAGTGTAACCTTATTCCGGTCTTCCTCATTTTCAGTATCCTGATCGGTCAGCAAAGCAACATTGGCCATGTAAGCTTCCAAAATTGATGGATCTCCATTAGTTTCCGCAGCTTCTGTAAAACCTTTTATTGCATTCAACAACTCTTCAAGGTTTTCGTAGCGGCTGACCTCCTCAGGGGATTTTCCATCTTTAAGTTCTCTCATGATTCCTGAGCCAAGTGCAATTTCCCTGGCTTTAGTAAATGCATCAGTAGTGTCTGAATTGAGACGAAGATTATTGATAACTTCTGCGTAAAGCAATAATTTTTTAACTGTCCCGGAATTAAAATGTTCAGGATATTTCGTGGCTTCAGACAGAATACTCCAGGGGGTCACATTATGATTCGGTTGCCAGTTCAAAAATCTTCTGAATAGTAGTGTCCCCGATACCTCGTTTCGGATAGTTAATTGATCTTTTAAGAGCTTCTTCATCTTCAGGATTAATAACCATTCTGAAATATGAAAGAATATCTTTTATCTCTTTACGTTCATAGAATGATAAACCACCATAAATTTTATAAGGGATATTTTTTCGCCGCAGTGTTTCTTCAAAGATCCTCGACTGGGCATTTGTTCTGTATAAAATTGCAAAATCGACCAGTTGAGCTGTTGAGAAAGCTTTTTATCGAAAATATCGGACGAAACATTAAATCCTTCCTCCGAATCGGTCATAGCCTGCAATACCTGTATTTTTTCGCCGGCCTCATTCATTGAAAAAACTTTTTTTTGGATCTGACCTTCATTATTTGCAATAATAGTATTTGCAGCATTGACGATTGTCTGGGTCGATCTGTAGTTTTGTTCAAGTTTAAAAAGCTGGTAATCTGCATAATCGTTTTTAAATTCAAGTATGTTTTCAATCCTGGCTCCCGCGGAATGAATAAATACTCTGGGCATCATCACCAACAACACAAATATTATGATGTGAAGCGGCAAGCTTTTTTACTATCAGATATTGAGAATAGTTGCCAGGCCTGCGAAAAAGGCGAGAATCGGAAGTGGAAGGCTCGACATCGACTTTTATTGTACCTGCTGAACTACCCCACCAGAATAAGACGTTGAGGAAGGATTAGGTTGCAGACTCCGGGCGATCTCGGCGACCGCAGTTTTGATCGCGCCTTGGCTGGCTGCGGAGCAACTGCGGCGGCGCTTCGGCCGAAGGCATTTGCCCCGGAGACTCCACCAGCTTGCGAAAACACCGGTCGGCACCGTCGCATAAAGCACGGCCCGGCTGTCTTCCTGACGAACCTGCAGGCTGTCAAAAAGAACCTTCACGTCAGCATCGCTGCCGGGCGATCCCACCGACGTTTCTGCGCTGTGAAACATCGCGATAAACACCGCCAGCTTGTCGGCGATGTTGCGGGCATCTTCATTGTTGCCCGCCCAGGCCTCCGCCCGCAGGTGCAGCGCGCCCGTGCGCAGCGGCAAATGCAACGGGTTATAACTGGCCGAAATCACCAGATCGCAAGGCTTGGAAAAAATCGAAGACCATCCCCCAAAAACCGGGGCTGACGGTTCCACATGAGCCACGGCCCACACCGGACTCGCCAACTGTACCCGCTTGTAATACCGGCGCAGCAACGCGGGACCTCCAAACGGCGAGGCCAGCCGCCGGGAGCGGTCAACCATTCCCCGAATGACATTGGGATCGTCGTGGTTCGAGGCCGCCACCGAATCCACGCTCAGGATAGCGACGCGGAACGTCCGCCCGTCGACCGGAATCGAAAAGATGTCAACCGAGTTGTAGTTCTCGATTGACTGCGCGACATGCTTTAGATACGCGGTCAGCCGCTGCCCTTCAAACTTGCCGACAAACACTTCGGAGAAGCGTGGCCTCGGGCCGTTCCACCAGTGCCGCCTCCGGGCCAACTCGCGGATAGTGAACCGCGAAGGCGACGGCCTTCAAGTCGCGGCGCTCAAATTCAAAGCCCGTTGCCTCGATGAACTGCTCGTATTCCGGATCATGCGAAACCGCCGGCAAAGGATTCGCGCTGAGCTTGCGCACCCAGCTGAAATCGGCGTAAAGAAAAGCGTCGGCGCCCGGCAGCAGACGGGCCGCCTCCGGCGGAGCACTCTTTCGCAATTGGACGGCGACCGTGACCGCCGCCGCTACAATGACGACCGCTAAAACGATGGGGAGAGTTCGTCTAATTCGCATGAAATGCGGTAGGAGTGAAATGATAGCACCGGAAAGCCCTACCATGAGTCTCCGCCGCCGCGCGGGGGCCAGGCGCCCAAGGCGCGGCGCACAAGGGCAATCTGGCCGATGTGATAGCTGTTGTGGGCGACCATTTGCCAGAGCACGGACTCAAGCGTGCCGGCAACTTTGGTGTCGCCTTCGTGAACTGCATCGATCTGGCGATCGAGCTCTACTCGGGAAGACTTCGCCAGGCGACGTAGTCGGCAAGAAGAGACACAAATTGCTCTCGCATGCGCTGCCATTCTTCTTCGTCGAGTGGCGACGGCGCAGGCGGGAAACTTTCCAGAAGTGTTCAGGATATTTTGGATGTTCCCCGCGAATGCGGCGGAGTTCGTAGTCCATCCAGTAATTCATGTGGAATACAAGTTGGCCGATGGAGTGGGGAAACCCCGCAGCTTGGCGTGCGGCTAAGTCGGCAGAGAGATCCTCCACGCACGCCACGGGATCGCGTGCGCGCCTTTGCCACGGAGAAGCTCGGTTAGCGCGCGTTGGGACATGGAAGAAGGCTTGGGTGCTCGGCTGTTAGGGCGATCGGACATGCACTCTCGCCTCTCAAGGTCGAAGAGCGAACACCTGAATCCTAAGACCCAAGATCGAAGGCAAGACCTAAGACCGAGTTCCAAACTCACCCGCGACTCGCCGAAAAATACTTCTCCTCGAGGATCTCCCGGTGGTGCACCTCGTGGCCAGCCACAATGTAGGCCAAGCCGCGGACGCTGACTTCGTTCTTGTTGGCAATGCCACGACGCGACCACGCGGGCTCATCCAGATCGCGCAATAGCGATAAGAGTCGCGCGGCGCACGGCGATATAGTCCTCAACCAGTTCGGAGATAGGGCGCTGGGCGAACGGGCCGTTGCGGACGTAGTCGTCCTGCTCGAAGCCCGCCATGGTCGGTGCGGTCAGCGCGCGCAATCCGAAGAGCGCGATAGGCGAACACACGCTCGGTATCGCAAACGTGTCCGAGCACTTCCTTGGCACTCCATTTATCGGGAGCGTAGCGGAAATCGCCGTCGGCCTCGTCACGGCCCGAGAGCAGCAGCAACGTTCGCCGGCGCTCGGCCTCGAGCGTCTCCCAAAATCTCGGTGCCGGAAACGAGCGAAACGTAGCGTTCGTAATAGGGCGCGTATTCGCCC
>CAVVGP010000109.1:0-28008 GCA_963747625.1 uncultured Bacteroidales bacterium
TTTCTGAGATAGGAAAAACGAGTTCCGGGTCTCACGAATTTATGATCAATTATTGCTTCGACTTGAGTCTGGGCAAAAGCCAGATGAAATATAAAAGTATTCGATTTTTATGAATTTAAAAAAAATAACTTACTTGCAATATAAAATTCTAAAGTATTATGAAAAAGGTAACCCTATCTGCTCTAATATTGACAGTTCTGTTAACTGGTTGTGGTTCTTCAAATAACGGAGAACTCACCGGCGTTCAAGGGCGGAAAAAATTCTTTGAACCGGAACCCTTTGAAATGGCATTCATCCCTGCCGGGAATTTTATGATGGGACCAAGCGATCAGGATGCTGTTGGGCCATGAACAGTATCTCAAAATCGGTTACAGTTGATGCTTTTTGGATGGATCAGACCGAAATACAAATAATAAATATCGCCAGTTTGTATATTACGTCCGTGATTCTATTCTAAGGACAAAACTTGGAAACGCCAGTATTCCAAACAGGAATTATTTTATGGTTGATAAAGACGGAAATGCCATCGAACCAAATGTAATTAACTGGGATGAAAAGATAGATCCCAAAGAAGAGACTACACAGGCTACCATTGAAGAGATGTACTATCCTCCTGAAGAAAGGTTCAACGGGAAAAAACAAATTGATGTCAGAAAACTAAATTATTCTTATTTCTGGGTTGACTATCAGTCAGCGGCAAGGTCAACCTACAAATATGATTATGCAAATAATACCGGTAAATATGAAGGTCAGGTGACAAATGTAGATGGTACCCGTACAGATGTTAAAGACCGCTCATCTTTTATCAAACACAATATAATTAATGTTTATCCTGATACTCTTTGCTGGATCCGTGATTTCACCTATTCATTCAACGATCCTCAGGCTTCTCTTTATTTCTGGCACCCTTCTTTTGACGACTATCCTGTTGTGGGAGTAACATGGGTGCAGGCAACAGCATTCAGTATCTGGAGAACAAACTACATGAACACTGCTCTCAGAAAGAACGGAATAGCTGATGTGCATGAGTACCGGTTACCGCTCGAAACTGAATGGGAATATGCAGCAAGAGGAGGTCTTGACCTATCAATGTATCCATGGGGCGGACCATATACCCGTAATTACAAAGGCTGTTTCCTTGCCAATTTCAAACCTTTGCGTGGCAATTATATTGACGACGGAAACGTCTATGCAGGAAAAGTTGGTTCTTATGAACCAAATGAATATGGATTATACGATATGGCTGGGAAACGTTTCTGAATGGACCTGCTGTGCCTACTCACCTTCAGCTTATATCTTCCAGCACGACCTTCAGCCAAATTACGAATATAATGCAAAACCACAGGATCCTCCAATTATGAAGAGAAAAGTAATCCGTGGCGGTTCATGGAAAGACATAGCATATTTCCTTCAGACCAGTGCAAGAGATTATGAATATCAGGACTCCGCCAAATCGTATGTCGGATTTCGGAATGTCAGATCTTATATCGGTGTAAATTAAATAATTAGAAATAACCCTAAAATAATCAGGTAAAATGAGCCTAGCAGAATTAGTACAAAGCAGTGGGTGGAAAAATTTCATAGCCAAACTATATGGTTTAGGTGCTTCCGTAGTTATAATTGGCGCACTTTTTAAGATACAGCACTGGCCAATGGCAGGAACAATGCTTACAATCGGCCTTCTTACAGAGGCAATAATCTTCTTCTTTTCAGCATTTGAACCATTGCATGAAGAGGTTGACTGGTCGCTGGTATATCCTGAACTTGCAGGTATTCCTGAAGATGAAACACCGGAACTTGCAGCCACAAGGAGGAAAATACCATGGAGGAATTTCCGGAGGTGGTGGCGGTTATGTTGGTAGTGGTAGTGGTAGCGGTAGTGGTGGTTATGGTGGCGGTGGCGGTTATGGCGGAGGTGCCGGAGCTGTTGCCCTGGCTAAATTCGACGAAATGCTTGAAAAGGCAGAGATATCACCTGAATTGTTTCAGAAACTTGGAGTAGGAATGAAAAAGCTCAGTGAATCAACCGCAAATATGAACGCAATGGGAGATGTTTCTGCAGCCTCTTCAAAGTATATGAATACAATTAACTCAGCTAATGATTCACTTGGCAAACTTTCAGACTCATATCAGTCTACTGCTAAATTAATTAATGAAACAGGTTCCACATATCGTAATATGGCTGATTCATTTTCAGTTATTGAAATAGGAGGCAAATCTTATCAGCAACAATTGGAAGCTCTTAATAAAAACCTTTCTGCACTCAATGCAGTTTATGAGCTGCAGCGAAAAGGAGCAGATGAACATCTTAAAGAATCTGACTCACTTTATAAAGGCATTCAGGGTTTAATGAAAGATCTTTCGGATTCAGCCGGAGACACTAAAAAATACCGCGAACAGATAACAAAGCTCAACGATAACCTTTCAGCATTGAACAATGTTTATGGAAATATGCTCGCTGCTATGAATGTTAAGTAACTGAGCTTTTTTTATCTAACTAAACTAACTACAAAATGGCTCACGAAAAGCTATCTCCTCGGCAAAAGATGATCGGTATGATGTACCTGGTTCTTACCGCCATGCTTGCACTTAACGTATCAAAGGAGGCTGTTGAAGCATTTAAAAAAGTTGATAAAGGTCTTACTCAGACTATCGCAAATTACACCCTTAAAAATGATGTTATTTATCAGGACTTTGCCAGGGCAGCCGAAGAAAATCCGGCTAAAGCCGGCAAATACAAAACTCTTGCCTTTCAGGTAAAAGAACGGGCTCAGGAAGCCTTCGATTTTATCCAGGGCCTTAAAATAGAGATAATCAAAAAAGCAGAAAAAGATCCTGAAACTCCTGCTGTAAAAGGAAATGAAGTTATTATTGAGGAAGTCAAAAGAATTGATGATACCAATGTTCCTTCTGAAATCCTGATCGGTGCCAATGAAAATGGAAAAGCCAACGACCTGAAAGCTTTACTTTCAGATTACCGCCAATTTCTTATTGCCACACTTGATGGAAAGAATCCTACAGCTGAAGCAGCTTTGAAAAAAAGCCTTAATACCGATGACGGTATAAATAAAGATGGGGAAAAAGAACGCTGGGAAAATCTCAATTTCCAGACTTTGCCATTAGTTGCTGTTATCTGTATCCTTTCAGAATATGAGGTCAGTGTCAGGAACGGCGAAACTGAAGTTCTAAACTATTTATATTCTCAGATTGATGCATCATCATTTAAATTCAATAAACTTACCCCTATAGTTATCCCAAATTCAAACTATGTTACTCTGGGGACTGATTACCAGGCGCAGGTATTTATTTCCGCCACTGATACCACACAGAAACCAAACATAACAGTCGGAGGAACTCAACTTGAACTTGATGATTCAGGAAAAGGGATTTATAAAGTGCATGCTACATCGGTTGGTCCGAAAAAATGGGGTGGTATAATCTCTCTTAAGGCTCCCGATGGCTCACTCAAAAATTATAATTTTGAATCGTCATATGTCGTTGGAGAACCCAATGTCATTGTTTCTCCTACAGCTATGAACGTTATGTACATGGGTATTCCTAATCCCATTGATGTTTCTGTGCCAGGCGTAAGCCCCGATAAAATAAAAATCAGAGTTGTGAACGGATCCTTTTCTACTGATAAAGTCAAAAACTCTAAAGGTGAAAATTTCAAAGGCAGCTGGGCTGTAAAACCAAATGCATTGGGAGAGAATGTTCAGGTTATAGTTACTGCCGATATCAACGGGAAACCTGTTCAGTATGCCCCATATGATTTCAGGGTAAAACCATTACCAAGTCCGATCGCTACTTTTGCTAATAAATCTACAGGGTCTGTCCCCAGGGCAACCGCTGCTGCTCAACAGGGTGTATTTGCAATAATGCCTGATTTCGACTTTGATCTTCAATATACAGTTACAGGATTCACAATCCTTTATTCTGACAAAGGATCCGATTACGAAGAATCAAGTACAAGCAGTAACCTTACTCCCAGACAGAAAGAGCTGATAAACAGGCTGACAAGAGGTAAAAATTTGATTATAAAAGATATTAAGGCGCTGGGACCCGATGGCAGGACAAAAGAACTTTTGCCTGTAATTTTAAAGATTGATTAATATCAAAATAAATAACTATCATGAATAAGAAAATTCTTTTTGGAATTATTGCCCTTTCGCTTTCAGGTATTGTAAATGCCCAGAGTTTCGGTGACATCTACAAGAAATCAATCGGGGATGCAAAAAAGATAGAGTACCCTTATCTGCGTGAAGCTGATGTTATCTGGTCAAAATATATTTATCGCCTGATAGATCTTCGTGAAAAGATGAATCAGCCGCTCTATTATCCGACTGAACCTACTCTCGACGGAAGAAAGAACTTTATTAATATACTGCTTGATGAAATCAAAGCCGGTAGACTTACAGCATATGACCCTCTGAATACTGCAGTAAGCACAACTTATAATGATATTGAGGTAAAAATGGGAGCCACCACCAAAACCGAATCAATAACTATTAACGCATCAGGAGGATCAAGGGATACCGTCATTAAACAGGATGCAAAACCTGAAGAAGTAAAACAATTACTGCTTTATGAAGAATGGTATTTTGATAAAAAGCTTTCTAAACTCGATGTGAGGATAATTGCAATTGAACCATATTATATGGCTTACGATGAACAGGCCGGCAGAGTTCTTAAGAAACCTCTTTTCTGGATTAAATATGATGATGTCAGAGATGCCCTTGCAAAACAGGAGGTATATATGAATAATAATGACGCCCAGCGTATTTCTTTTGATGATCTTTTTATGCAAAGGAGATTTGAGAGTGTAATTGCCGGAGAATCAAATGTCTATAACGACAGGAGAATTTCACAGTATGAAGTTGGGAAAGCTACGCTCTTTGAAGCTGAACGCATTAAAACAGAATTGTTTAATTTTGAACACGATCTTTGGGAATACTAAAATATATCTAAAAAAGGCCGTCTTCCGACAGCCTTTTTTTATATTATTCAATCCTATAAGTACTTTTCTTTAGTTGAGCTTTTGACATCATCAAGATATTGCTTGATGTTCTGTTCTTCCTCTTTTTTGACGATCAGCAGAACATCTTCCGAATCTACAACAATATAATCCTTTAGACCCTGGATGACAGCTATTTTCCCGGGCAAAAGGTTAAATATATTCCTTTCATTTTCATACGAAAATATTTCTCCTCTTATTAATGCATTTCCCTCTTTGTCAATTGCTGTATGCTCGTAAAGTGAACTCCAGGTTCCAAGATCAGACCAACCAATATCAGTACACATCACGTACACATTCTCTGCTTTTTCCATAATCCCGTAATCGATTGATATACTTCTGCATTCAGCATAAGTCTTACCTATAAAGCTCTTTTCCTGTTCTGTTCCGAAAAGATCTCTTCCTTCATCGAAAACTGTAAACATATCCGGCATGTGTTTCTCAAAAGCTGAAAGAATTGAATTAATATTCCAGATGAAAATACCGGAATTCCAGTAAAAATCACCGCTCTCAATAAAGACTTTTGCCAGATCAATATCCGGTTTTTCAGTAAACGTTTTAACCTTTAACAGGTTTTTAAATCCTTTGACAGGTCTTTTCTGATCAGCCTGTATGTATCCGTATCCTGTTTCGGGTCTGTCGGGTTTAATACCGAGAGTTATCAATGCATCGTTACTTTTGGCAAAGTCAAAGCAACGCTGAATCTTTTCGCAAAATATATCTTCTTTAATAATAAGATGATCAGCAGGAGTGACAGCAATTAATGCATCCGGGTTTTCCTTTAAAATCCTGAATGTCCCATAAGCAAGACAGGGTGCCGTATTCCTGCGAAAAGGTTCACCCAGAACATGTGAAGGATCAATTCCAAGTTGTTCAATCACTGTTTCATAATGTTCAGCATTTGTAACTACAAAAATGTTCTCTTCCGGGCAGCTGTTTTTGAAGCGTCTGTATGTTTGTTGAATCAGAGTCTCGCCGGTTCCGGCAATATCAAGAAATTGTTTTGGTTTTTCACGACGACTCATCGGCCAGAAACGACTGCCTACGCCTCCTGCCATTATTATTACGTACCTGTTATCCATTGGAACTATATATTAAACGAATTATGCAAATATATAATTAATTATGGACACAGGTTTCAAAAACTGAATTAACAGAAATACCGTAAAAATTAGTATTTTTGGGTGCTTAAATAAATAAGAATGATTAATTTCCTTACACAATTCGGACGTTACGTTCTGCTGCTGAAAAAGGTATTTTCTAAACCTGAAAAACCTGGTTTATATTACAAACAAACCTTAAGGGAGTTTGTATTTCTGGGGTTGAACTCAGTTGGTATAATTGCGATTATCTCTTTTTTCATGGGAGCTGTAATAACACTTCAGACTGCCTATAATACTGAAAATCCTATTTATCCCAAGTACCTTATTGGCCTGGGATGCCGCGATTCCATGATTCTCGAGTTTTCTTCCACGATTACAGCCCTTATCCTCGCCGGAAAAGTCGGTTCCAGTATAGCATCTGAGATAGGCACTATGAGAGTAACGGAACAAATTGATGCTCTTGAGATTATGGGCGTAAATTCTGCATCTTACCTTATACTCCCAAAAATGATTGCAACACTGATCTTTAACCCTATACTGACACTTATCGCAATAGCCGTGGGTATTTTAGGAGGGTGGATAGCTGGTACCCTTGCGGGAGTTATTACTTCAGAAAATTTTATATATGGAATTCAATATGAATTCATACCCTACTATATTGTATATTCATTGATAAAAACGGTATTTTTTGCTTTTATAATAACCAGTGTATCAGCGTTTCAGGGATATTTTGTCGATGGAGGATCGCTTGAAGTCGGACGGGCAAGCACGAAGGCTGTAGTTTACAGCAGTGTATTAATACTGCTTTTCAACGTTGTACTTACTCAACTTCTTCTTTCATGATAAGAGTACTTAATCTTGACAAATCTTTCAGCGGTAAAAAGGTACTGGATAATATCTCAATAACATTCGAGACAGGCAAAACAAATCTTATTATCGGCAGGAGCGGGTCAGGTAAAACCGTCCTTTTAAAATCCATAGTTGGGCTTTATGAGATCGATGAAGGCGAGATCTGGTATGAGGATACATTATTCAATAAACTCAATTTTGCCGGGAAAAAAAAGATCAGGAGCGAAATGGGAATGCTTTTCCAGGGAAGCGCACTTTTCGATTCCCTGACTGTTGAACAGAATGTCCGGTTCCCTCTTGATATGTTTACCGAAAATTCGGAGGAAGAGAAAATAGAAAGAGTAAATTTCTGCCTCACCAGGGTGGATATAATAAATGCAAACCACTTATTCCCCTCTGAATTATCAGGAGGTATGAAGAAAAGGGTGGCAATAGCAAGAGCAATCGCTTTAAATCCTAAGTATCTCTTTTGCGATGAGCCAAACTCCGGCCTCGATCCTCTTACTGCCATAATGATAGATGCACTTATAAAGGAACTTACTGAAGAGTACTCAATGACAACCATTGTGAATACTCACGACATGAATTCCGTGATGGAGATAGGGGAAAAAATCTTGTTTATAAGCGAAGGAATAAAATGCTGGGAAGGAAGCAAACATGATATTCTCAATTCAGATTGCGGAACACTCAATGATTTCGTGTTTGCAAATTCCTTGGCCAAAAAGCTCAGAGCCACTAACAAATAAAAAAGGATCTCTATTTATTAATCTCTTCGTAATCTGTATATTCACCGGTCTTTTTTGAAACTCTTTTGTGAGAATTTTTATCCCTTTTATCCTTTTCATTTATTTCAGATGATGACCTTCCCTTTTCCCATAAATTTATAAAAGCTCTGATTATCAGATAACCAATAGTGATGATTAATATGTATCGGATCAGAATCATATAGTCGGTAATCGTCTGTCTTTTCTTTTTGCAAATTTATGTTTCTTCCCCTCTTTTAAGAATTGATGAAATCTAATACCTTACTGCAAATGCACACAGTTGACAGCATCAGCATTTACAAAAGACTATTAAAACCTTTATTCAATTTGAATCATTGGCCTGTCACTTTTTTCCTTCGATCTGTTACCGAATACAAGGTTCATCCCTAATCTTAAATTAATGGTGTTCCAGTTCGCAGGAAGGAGAATATTACTGTTATCCTTTTGAAGTCTATCCCACATTATTGGTATTCTGTCGGTGACCAGATAAAACTGAGCAATTCCTGCTCTGAAAGCCAGTCCTGCGCCAAGGTTGTCATACTGATGATTTTCTGCCGTGTAACTAATGCTTGTTGATAATGCGTTACCAAGATTTATATTTGCAGATAAAGTAAGAGCTTCGCGTATCTGATTTCCTATAAATTTGCTGTATGATAAAAGTCCAACAGAAAATTGTTTTGTGACACTATAGTTTCCGCCTAATGAAATTCCGAATGGAAGATAGGTGGTGTAAGCAGATTTTGTCTTGGAAACCGTGAAAGCATTTTTAAGAGAATCCACATAATCATTTCCCAGTTCACTTAGGGTCTTTGTGCCGTTAATTACATCCAGCATGTCTAAACCACTGAATTCAAACTGGTTATTAGCTTTTAGATTGGTAATATCCCTGGTCCACCTGATAAATCCAAGATCAGTGACCGACGCCGAAAGAACAATCCTGTCAGTCAGATCATATGTAGCGCCTATATCGGTCCCGACGCCTATGTTCTTTTGCCCTGAAAGAAAGTTAATTAGGCCACTTGAGGTCTTAAAACTGCTATCGTCAACCTTAATACTCTCAACATTATTTTTTGAGTCCATGTTCACATTTACAGGACCACTAATATTAACTGCCAGGTTTGCATCGAAAGTATGACTGTAATCATCATTTACACGTATTCCTAATGACTTGTTATCAATTGAAAAATCGGCTATCCCGAACAACATTTTAGCTTTTATCCCTATTCTTAATTTATCAGTAAAGTTTTTTGAAAACCCGGCTCCAAACTCGCGATAATACTTAAGGTCGCATCTTAAAGAAGACAGATCTATTCTGCTCCCAACAAATTCTTTATTTCCTTTTAAAGCAAGTTTAAAAAGATCTCCCGGAATAACAACATTACCATCGATACGGTCATTTATGTCAAGAAAAACATAGCTGTCTTTTCCTACTGAGTAACCAACACCCAATACCTGAACCATAGCTTCAGGTTCCAGAAAATTTCTGGGCCTGATTTTAGCAAGAAACTTATCAACATTAAAACCCGGATGAAGAAATGAGATTATTGAATCTCCGGGTTGTCCTTTAATTAAAACATCCGAAAAATTCACAAAATTATTGTTTAGGTTCTGATTAATACCTGATATCATCGGTAATCCAATATAAACTAAGTTGGATGGTCTAAGGGCAGGATTCATCAAGTGATTCTGAGGCAAATTCATAAAATACATTACCTGGCTGTTCTGAGCTGATAAATCGGCAAGGTCAACAGCCAGTATTAATATGAGTATATATTTAATTTTCCTGATCATATAATTGAGTTATAAAGTTCAGTTAATGTTTATTACCGGTTCAATTTCCAGAGATGCTGTGAAATTAATTCTGTAATCAGAATAGATCTTGACTTCCTGGGATCCATTCCCTGTTGTGTTCAGGGTAAACCAAAAAATAATTTTGTCAGCACTATTGACCATGCTGAAAAACTCATTGGTAAGTTCGATTGTAGTAGATGTTTCAGTTGTCCCTGTTGATTTGCCATTACTGTCAACGGGCGCAGATGCCAGAATATCGTCAGCTTCAACAGTGCTTTTAATGGTATTTGTCGAAGAATCATACAAACTCATTTTCATTGAAGCTCCCAGGGGAAATCCGTTATTTACCGTAATATTAATATGCAACAGTTGAATGTTTTCTGCTTTCACCGGGCTGTTATTTCCATTTCCGTTATCCTTTATAAAATTATTGACAGTATCGGCAAATTGCAGGTTATTGATTTCCAGATCCAAAGGCACTTCAAGCTCCAATGATCCTACAAGTTGATCGGGGCCGAGACTATAACTGGTAACTTCACTGCTTTTTGCTGTAACATTCATTATAACCGTGCCGGAATAGTTAAGTAACTCCAGAGGAAGTGAAATCAGATCCGCGAGATTTGAGTTGCTCTTATCGATTAAATATGAAGATTTAATTACTTGTTGAGCAGGAATATTCGGCAAGTCAAGGGCAAACGGGGACAGATTCAGATCGAGAAGTTTTGCTTTTTCCTATGGCTGACGCTATTAAATTTACCGTAAGTGAATCAGGAAAAGAGTTTGAATAATTAAACTTTAAAGTAGGGTTTAAAATATGAAAGGTTCCTGTGATATGGTTTAACACTTGATTAATATTAAGGTTGAAAGAACCCGGTTCAATAGTTGCAGTTTTCTGGACACCTTTTGAAAAATCGTCCATTGTCAGATTGACAAGTGAATCTTTTTTGAATACGAGGATAACCAGGTTATTCTGATCGAATAATACTGTATCGTTCGTTTTTACTATATCACTTAATGAAATATTGCCTTTAGCAGCAGATATGGCAAGAGTAGGAGAAAGTTGCGCCTGTTTCGAAAGCAAATTCAGGTTGTAGCTGTCTTTTATACACCCGTTAATGGAAAGAGCCACTATCAATGAAATAAATAGGAATGATTTCTTTATCATAGTTTTTCTTATTTAATATCTGTTTCTATTTTATAATTATAAAGGAACCTGTCTGTTCCGCCTACAATAAGATGCCAGCCGCTTTTGTCCGATAACTTTCCAATAGAGAACATAGATGCACCTCTGAGAGGGAATCCATTCATCGTCTTTCCATCCTTTCCAATAAGATAAATTAATTTCTTTTTTGCATCAAATACCCCTATTTTTCTGTCGGTTGAAGAAAATATAAAGTTAATTGGTCCCCCCAGATCATCTGATCCAAAATCCCTTGTGAAAACTTGTTTCCTGTTATGGTCATAAAGATATAATATGCCTTTATCAATAAAGATATATTCACCAAATCCATTACCATCGTCGTCAAAAATATCAAATGAATGGTCTTCTGTAAATTTTCTGACACTGAACTTTTTGACACTTCCATCGAAATAAATCTGCTGTATCGTTCCATCGGGAGATGAACAGACCACCGAAGGTTCTGATCCCATGTTCAAACGCATTGCAGAGCCTGAAGCTTTTGTTACCGGCTCTTTCAGGTTAATCCTTTTATTCCCGGTCCTGTCAAGGAAATATATAGCGCTTTCATCAGCAGCAACAATATAATCCTTCCCTGACACTCTGAAATAATTTATCTCGGCTTTTACCAGTCCAGCAGTTCTGAATGGTTTCCAGCCCTTGACAACGTTACCGGTTTTGTCATAGGAGTATATTATTTTGTCTTCTCCTGCTATAAAAAGCCTGTAGTTCAGATTATTGTCATAATCAAACACTGCAAGTGAATTTGTTGCCGGGGATCTGAGTCTGACAGGATATCTTTCAACGTAATTACCATTTCTATCAAGTATATGAAGATAATTCTTACCCGAAAACAGTAACTGGTACTTGCCGTTCCTGTAATAATCAATCATATAAATCGTGCTTTCAATCCTCTCGTTTAACGGAACTTTCCACAGAACACGACCGGCTGCATTTATCAGGTATGTATTATTTTTCATATCCTGAACGAAAATCTCTTTTGCTCCTGTGATATGGTTTGTGAAAAAGAAAGGTTTTATACATGCCAGTGTATCCAGCAGTGTCTCCCATTCTGTCGTCGATTCTTCACTGGGATTTTCTTTGTACTTTATTGACAAACTGTTATATAGCATACCGTTGCTTGATGCAAACTGGTACCCTACGCCCTGAATTTTATTAAGTGAGCTTTTATCCGATTTAAGAGCATTAATTATATCCTCATTAAGAAACTCAGCCAGGTAGTCTACGATATGCGACGGAATGCAGTAGAAATAATAGCCTGCACGACTTGGCAGTGTATTCTGAAAATCACGATAATTCAGGTCGTTTACAAGTGTTTTATGAAGAATATTATCATAAAGCAATTTTGAAATGGCAGAATAAGAGTTACCGGCAATCATAAAATTATCATAAAAAGCAAAATAGGTTTCATTAAAGTGAGCAGCAAACCCAGGTAAAAGGACTCTGATAAGACCCTTGAAGGATGTTTTGTAAACAGGAATTTTTACCTGTTCATCGGGTTGAAAAAATAATATTTGATTTTTTGCTCCCGGCTCCTCAAGAAAGAGATGTTCAGTCTGAACACGGTTGGTTAACTCATAAATAATCAGGGAATTATCACTCAAAGGGCTTCCTTTGATATCAATTATGGCATGGGTGATCTCTTCTCCCATGAAAGGTTTAATCTTCGCGGCAAAATCTATGGCGTCAACGGATACTGATGTATCAGAAGCAATATGAAGATTTAACGAAGGAAGAATAATGGTTTCAAAGAGCACCGTTGATGATGGTAAAATCTTATATGTGCGAAAATCCCTGGAAGGAATTAATTTGTATTTGTAAAGCAAATCAGACGAATCGGCGGTTTCTGTATAACCACTTAGAATGAGACCATCTTCACTTATATAGATATCTCCTCCGGCTGTTCCGGCAAGCCTCACAATTTTATCGGAAAATGCTTTTTTGCCTGATATCAGGAGATGCCTGAGAAGATCATGAAGATTAGAAAAAACTACAAAAATCTTATCAACATTTTTCCCCGATGATAGTAAAACCCTTGAAAAACCGGGTACATTTCTTATATCACTTCCTTTCCCCGCCTGAATTGCGGCATCTCTTACCTCTTTCTTTGAATTGCTGCATACCATCAAACCGGAAATTAACGAGATGTATGCTGTGTCTTCACTGCTTATTGAATTATATGGAATCTCTATAACCGGATTTCCATCCAGCTTATACTCCGTCATATTCTTAATACCCAACGAACTAAGCATTTCTTTAATATGCCGTATTCTTATATCCGACGGAATTGTCATTGAAAGCAAAGGGACTATCTTTCCTTTTTTGTCAGCCCTGAATGAAATAATTGCAGAGCCTTCATTAAATAAATTTTTAACATTTTGCTTATTCAACAGGTCAGCGAGATATTTCAGCTTCCCGTTAAAGCCTTCAAGTTCTTTTACTTTCCCTGCCTCTCCAAATAATCCACGGCCTGTCGTTAGCGAATTTAGAAAACTCTTGAGGTCAACAGTTTCTATAACAACACAGGCATCAGGGGAAATGGCTTTGTAAGGATCTGTATAGAGATTTTTTCTGCCCTGCTGTAAAAAATATCCCATGATAGCAAGGGCCAGAATCAGGATTATCACCGAAATAATTGCGATCCTTTTTCCCACCTTCGGATTCTTAATAATTCCATTCAAAAATAACAAATAAAAGTTTATACCTGTTGAAGATGGTAAATTAAGAACACAGGGTTAAAATTCAGTCAGAATATGACTTTTTTGGCACGCAATTTGAACTATTATTATCATACAGACAATCTCAATCATATCCCTGTTCATTCAGGGCAGCCAGGCCGAAACCCTGGCTTTTTTTTAATCAGAATGACCGGTAGCCTATAATTTCTCTCACTTCTCTGACAGTTCTGGCGGCGCTGGCCCTGGCTTTTTCTGCCCCGTCTGAAACTACCTTTGAAAGATATTTATTATCAGAGAGTATATCATTGATCCGAAGCCTGATCGGTTCAGTAAATTTTATAATATCTTCAGCGAGCTGCTTTTTCATATCTCCATAACGTATTTCGCAGGAGGCATATTTATCAGAAAAATATTTAACAGTCTCCTGGTCCGACACAACACTCATTATGGTAAACAGGTTTTTCACAGGTTCAGATGGTTCCTGTCCCGGAGCAGCAGGACCCGTATCAGTAACAGCCCGCATCACTTTCTTCCTTATCTCTTGCGGAGTATCCCAAAGGAAAATGCCGTTTCCTTCGCTTTTCCCCATCTTCCCTGTTCCATCGAGACCAGGTATTTTTACAAGCTGCTGGCCAAAATTATATGCATCGGGTTCCGGAAAATAGTTTACCTCATACATCATATTAAATCGCCTGGCAAATCTTCGTGTCATTTCAAGATGCTGCTCCTGATCTTTTCCTACCGGCACTTTATTAGCCTTATGAATTATTATATCGGCAGCCATCAAAACCGGATAGGTCAATAATGCCGCATTAATATTATCAGGTTGTTTTCTAATCTTTTCTTTGAATGAAGCGGTTCTTTCAAGTTCTCCGACATAGGCATTCATATTCAGCAAAAGATATAGCTCCGAGACTTCCGGAACATCGCTCTGAATGAAAACGGTTGCAACTTCAGGGTCGATGCCGCATGCAAGGTACTCTGCCAGTACCTGTTTAATGTTCCCATGAAGGTCTGCGGGCTTAGGATGAGTTGTAAGCGCATGATAATCAGCAATAAAGAAAAAACAATTATTCTCACTCTGCATTTTGAGAAAATTTTTTAAAGCACCGAAATAATTTCCAAGATGCAGGTTTCCCGTCGATCTGATACCGCTAACAACCGTGTCCATTTTAATCTCTGATAAAAGTTTTGCCAAAGCTAGTAAAAAAGGCTCAATGGCACAAAGGCTCAACAGCATAAAGGTATTTTTTGTATAATGTCCGAAAAGACCCTGTAATTAACGGGTCTGGATATCAGACAGCTGAACTCACCGGTTTAAATATTAAATCGCCTTTGTAAATTTGAGCTGATACCGTTGCACCTTTATTACATTGTGCCTTTGCGCCTTTTTTATTACCTTAGCCGCATTAAAATAAAAGTGGCCATGGAATCAACAAGA
Organism: uncultured Bacteroidales bacterium; assembly: GCA_963747625.1. GTDB lineage: Bacteria > Bacteroidota > Bacteroidia > Bacteroidales > VadinHA17 > LD21. The sequence continues at coordinate 14,839 of CAVVGP010000109.1, forward strand.
CAGAAAAAAGTATCACGATTAATTCAGAAAGAACTGGCCGATATCTTTCTTAAGAGGGGAAATGAATTTGCACATGGTAAGCTGGTTTCAATAACAAGGGTAAGGGTAAGCCCCGATTTATCTTTTGCTAAAGTTTATATAAGTATCTTCCCGACAACAAACCAGGATGATATTCTTCAGGCAATAGTTGAACACAGTTCAAAGATCAGATATGACCTTGGTCAGAAAGTGCGGTCCCAGCTCCGGATAGTACCAGATATTGCTTTTCATATTGATGATAGTCTCGACTATATTGACAAAATAGACAAGTTGCTGAAATCCTGATATATATGCAGTACGAGCCAATAAAAAGATCATTGGGCAGGTTCTTCGCCCGATCTCTGTTTTTAAGAAGAACCCTCTATTTTCTTCTTGACCTCCTGCTTCTGAGAACCTGGCATGTCAAAAAGGCAATCAGAAAAATTATCAGTCAGTTTCCCGGTGAAGCATCGGTACTTGATGCAGGTTCGGGATTTGGTCAATATACCTGGCGTATGAGCAGGATGAACAGTAGGTGGCGGATCAGGGCTGTGGATATAAACAATGAACAGGTAGAAGATTGCAATGCTTTTTTTGGTAAAAAAGGGTTATCTGCACGGGTGTCTTTCAGTACTTGTGATCTTACAACCCTGAACGATCCTGATTCTTATGACATTATCCTGTCAGTGGACGTCATGGAACATATTGAAGACGATGTGCTGGTTTTTAAGAATTTCTACAATTCACTCCGAAACGGAGGTATATTACTGATATCCACCCCTTCGGATAAAGGGGGCTCCGATGTGCATGGGGAAGAAGAAGAATCATTCATCGACGAACATGTAAGAGATGGATACAGCATTAAGGATATAACTGAAAAACTTTCATATGCCGGATTCAAAACAATTGAATCAAAATATACATATGGAAAACCCGGAAATATCTCATGGCGATTGTCAATGAAATATCCCATTAAAATGCTGAATTTCTCGTATCTTTTTTTCCTGATTCTGCCATTTTATTATTTGATATTTTTCCCGGTATCAATTGTACTCAACATTTTTGATGTCTGTTTAACTCATAAAACCGGAACCGGATTACTTGTCACTGCCAGAAAAACAGAATAGTGAAGCTCTCATTATACATAGCAAAAAGATACCTCTTCGCAAAGAAGTCGAGGAATGCGATAAATATTATTTCAGCAGTTTCGGTGGCCGGAGTAGCAGTCGGAACAATGGCTCTGATAATTATCCTTTCCGTTTTTAACGGACTCGAAACAATGGTAAGTGCCATTTTCAACACGTTTGATCCTGATATAAAAATAACAGCTGCAGAGGGAAAAACATTTATTGCCGATACCTCCCGTCTGAAACTCCTGGCAAGAGTCGAGGGATTATCATACTATTCACTTACAATTGAAGACAACGCATTGCTGAAATATGGATCGCGTCAGTATATTGCCACAATAAAGGGTATCGACGACAACTATGCTATGGTTACCAATATTGACAGCTCGATGTGGGAGGGTACATTTATGCTGAAAAACGATAAGGGCCGTCCTTATGCAATCCCGGGTATTGGAGTAGCCCAATATCTTGGGATCCGGGTCAACTTTATAACTCCTCTCGAAATAATCTTCCCCAGAAAGACAGGGAGCGCCACCAGTTTCGATGCCGAAAACTCATTAAATCACAAGTTTATATTCCCTTCAGGCATTTTCGAAGTTGAAAAAGAATATGATTCCAAATATGTTTATATCCCTCTTGATTTTGCACGCGAGCTTACTGAGACTGACAAGGGAGTTACTTCCATCGAAATCAAATTCAAAAAACAGGCTGATCCTGACGCCGTACAAAAAGCGATCAAAAAAATATTTGGAAAGGGATTTAACGTTCAGAACCGTTATGAACAACAGGCTATATTCTACAAGGTAATGCGTTCCGAAAGGCTGGCCATATTTTTCATTCTTACGCTTATACTTATCATTGCATCATTCAATATCATCGGATCACTAACGATGCTTATAATAGAGAAAGAGAGGGATATTGAAATACTCAAGAGCCTGGGAGCAGATAATAACCTTATTAGAAAAATATTCCTTTTTGAAGGATGGCTGATCTCAATAATAGGAGCTGTAGCAGGAATCATTCTGGGTTTTATAGTCTGCTGGCTTCAGCAAAGATTCGGACTTGTAAAACTTCATAGTCAATCTCTTATCATGGATTCGTACCCCGTAGTAGTAAAGTTGAAGGATTTTATAATTGTCCCTGCAACTGTCCTTTTAATCGGATATTGGGCAGCATGGTACCCCGTAAGGTTTCTTACAAAAAAATATCTGAATAAAGATGTCTGATTATCAATTATTATATTTACAGAATATCCTGCTACACGAATGAGAAAACCTTTTAAAATTAAAGTACCATGATCAGGCATACTTTTCTCATATTGATTATTTTTTTGCTACTGACAGGATCGTGTACCAGCAGAAAGAGTTCCCTTGACAAAAAAAATCTGATCCCTGAAAAAGAGCTTGTTCCTTTGCTGACGGATATCTATTTAGGCACTGGGCTGCTTAACCTTCCAAAGATTAATTTCTGGGCCTCTAATCTTGATTCAATATCAACCTATTATCAGATTATTGAAAAACATGGTTTCACTAAAGATGCCGTAGACAAAACGATGAAGTACTATTTTTTAAAAAAGCCAAAAGAGCTAAATAAGATCTACGATCAGATTCTTGGCATATTAAGTGAAATGGAGTCGCGTGTTGAAAAAGAATTCCTTTTGGATCAGGCCAGAAGCATGAATCTCTGGAGAGGAAAGGATTTTTATCCATTTCCGTCAATATCAGGTGATGATTCAACAAATTTTGATTTGACGCTTTTTAATAAAGGATATTATACCGTTTCATTTACTGTTACTTTATACCCTGATGACCAGTCGGTAAATCCCAGACCATCAATGTATTCTTGTTCCCAGGACAGCCTGGAAACAGGCAACAGACAATATATCAATTCAATTGAATTCATAAAAGACGGACGCCCTCATAAATATTCAATTGTTGTTAATGGCAGTGAGAAGTCCGTTCGCCATTTAATAGGATGGCTTTATGATTGTGAAAACCGAACCAATAAGTTTGAAAAACATAGTATAATTGAGAATATCTCAATATCTTTTAACCATGCAGCGTTATGAAACGCTTAGCTGCACAATACATATTTACAAATTCAGGTCCCCCCCTTATCAGAGCCGTTATAACCACTGAAGATGATGGCACAATAATCAGTTTTGAAGATACAGAAGGTGATCTGAATGAGAAACATTCTACGGAATTTTACAACGGGGTAATAATTCCCGGTTTTGTAAATTGCCATTGTCACCTGGAACTATCTCATATGAAAGGATCTGCTGCGAGTGGAACCGGGTTGGGAAATTTTATTGAAAAGATCAGAAGTACCAGGGGAAAATATGAAGACAGTATATTATCTTCGATCCGTTCCGCTGATAATTATATGTTTAATGAAGGGATCGTTTTATGCGCAGACATATGCAATACTTCAGCTTCCTTCAAAATTAAAAAAGAAAGCAGGATAAAATATATTAACCTTCTTGAAGTTTTTGGCCTTGATCCGGATAAAGCCGGAAAACGACTTGATGAGATATTAAGTGTTGCAGAAACAGCAAAAGAAATGGATCTCCCGTTTTCACTTGTCCCCCACTCTGTATATTCAATGTCGTTGTCTCTTTTGAGGCTTCTCAGAAAAAAGAGCGAAAATAATAAGGTGACTTCCATGCATTTTATGGAGACAGCCGGGGAAGCAACCTTCCTTAAAAATCACACCGGTGCCCTGATGTCTTCTTACAAACGATCCGGACTGGTCCCTTCTAGGCTTGAAACAGCTAAAAGCCATGCTGATGTGATCCTGAATGAGCTTACGGAGTCTGGAAACCTTATACTTGTTCATAATACCTTTGCTGACAAAAACACCATAGAAACTGTCAGAAGGAGAGAAAAATTATTCTGGTGCCTCTGTCCTAACTCAAATATTTATATAGAAAATAAAATCCCCCCTATAGATCTGCTTATTGATGAGGGTTGTGAGATTGTAATCGGAACCGATAGTCTTGCGTCCAATACTACTCTCAGTATACTTGAAGAGCTTAAAACGCTTCAGCTCCATTATCCTGATATCACATTTGAAGACCTGGTATTATGGGCCACTTTTAACGGGGCAAAAGCTCTTGGAGAAGAGAAGCAGTTTGGAAGCATTGAACCGGGGAAAAAACCAGGATTGCTGCTTGTTCAAAACGCTGACTTGCAGAATATGAAATTACTCCCTGAGAGTTTTGTAACCAGACTTATATAATTAGCGGACTAATACATATAATTTTATTATTGTAAAGGATTGTGAGATTGCTCTGCTTCGCTCGCAATTGATAGTATCCGCCAGTTGGCGGAGACAAAGCAATCTCATGGGATATCCTGCAAATATTGTTAATTTTGCCCCTCCAACAGCAATCGAAAATGGCCACATTTCTTTTTGATGAGATAATATTCGGACCCGTAAAAAGCAGGCGGCTTGGCACCTCCCTTGGTATAAATTTATTACCCACAAAAAAGAAAATCTGCAATTTTAATTGTATTTACTGTGAATGCGGATGGACAAAGGATATTGAAAAGGCTGTCAGCCGTTTACCCCGCCGCAAAGATGTGTACGAAGCCCTCGAACGAAAATTAAATGAACTTAAGAATACAGGTCTTGCCCCTGATGTTATTACTTATGCAGGTAATGGTGAACCCACCCTGCATCCCGATTTCCCGGGAATAATTGACGATAGTATAATATTAAGAGGTAAGTACTTCCCAACCGCCAGAATAGCTGTATTGTCAAATGCAACAACAATTTCAAATCCTCTTATAAAAGCAGCTTTGCTAAAAATCGATATGAATATTCTTAAACTCGATTCTGCATTTGATACCACAATTAAAATACATAATCAGCCGAGAGTCAAAATTAATGTTGAAGACCTTATTGCTAATCTTGCAGGATTTGATGGAAAGGTAATTATTCAAACGCTCTTTCTAAGGGGGATAAACGACGGAAAATTAATTGATAATACTACTCCTGTTGAAATTAATGCATGGATTAAGGCAATTGAGCGTATAAATCCTTCTGAAGTTATGATCTATACAATATCAAGGGATACGCCAGAAGGAGCCAGATTGAATAAAGTGCCACTTTCTGAACTAAAGGAAATTGCAGCGCTGGTAGAATCGAAAGGAATAAAAACACAGGTTTCAGGTTAAGATTGAATAAGAATTACAACATACTTATCTGCCCGTTGGAGTGGGGATTAGGCCATGCTGCCCGGATGATCCCTCTTTCAAGGAAGCTTCATGAGATGAATCATAACATAATTATTGCCTCGGGAGAAGAGCATTTATCACTTTTCAGGAATGAATTGCCGGGACTGACTTATATTAACTTTCCGGGCTTCAAACCCGGTTATTCGCAATTCTTCCCTCAGTATCTTTTTCTCCTTTTTAAAATACCTGCCCTTCTTTACCACATAATTGCCGAACACATTAAGATTAAAAAAATCATTAAGGAATATGCTGTCGATATTATAATCAGCGATAACAGATTCGGCTTGTGGAGCAAGAAAGTTACTTCAGTCTATGTAACTCATATGCCCCTTATTCCTTTCCCGCAAGCTTTTAAATTCATGGAACCGTTAGGAGTTTTTTTACAAAGGCAGATCATTAAAAAATATTCCTTTTGCTTTATTCCCGATCTTCCTGGTGATCTGAATCTTTCCGGCAGATTGTCTCATGACATAAAACTTCCTGATAATGTAAGATATATAGGCATTTTATCAAAGTTTGCCGATTCAGGGAAATATCTTAATGAGGATACAAACAATTCTCATTATAATATTGTTATCCTTTCAGGACCGGAACCGCAGAGGAGAATCCTTAAACAAAAACTTGTGATGATTTTTAAGGATAAAGAAATTCCTACAGTAATGTTTGAAGGGAAGCCGGATAAAGGCAGTGAGATTTCCAGCGAAGGCAACATTACCTTTTACAGTCACCTGGCTGCTCCCCGGATGAAAAAGATTATTGAGGGCAGCGACAGCATTATTTCAAGGTCGGGATATACTACAATTATGGAGCTTGTAAGCCTTAACTGTAAGGCATTGATCATTCCTACACCGGGTCAGCCGGAGCAGGAATACCTGGCAAAGTACCTTACAGAAAAGGGGTGGTTTTGTACTGTTTCACAGGAAGAAATAAAAGGTGCTATCCCACTCTGTCCAAACAAAATTGTCCGGCACGGTGAAATGAACAGGCAAAGCAGGATTCTTTTAACTCAGGCGTTGAGAGAGCTTCTAGAAAAGCATCATAAAAAGAGTCAGCCCGGCAAAACCTGAGAATAACCCTATCCATACCTGCGGAGGATTGTGAAGATTAAGTTTCAATCTTGAGGAAAGAATCAATCCTCCTGTAATAATCGCCGGAATCAGGTACCATTCCAATGGAGTCAGCATTCTGAGTGAGAGCATCAGTACCAGGCCAATCAGGGCACCTGCCCCTACTGAATGAATGGATATCTTCCACCAGAAATTGATTACAGTTACCATCAGTGAAAGAAAAGCGGCAGCAAAAATAAATGATTTTAAAAAGACAGGTATAGGAAACCTTAAAACAATATATGAAGTGGCAAAATAGAGTGCCGTTATTATTATGAGTGGTATCTTCCGTTCTTTTCTCTCAGAGATAGTCCATGAGCTGATAATTTTCCTCTGAATGAAGAAAGGCAGCAAAGATATCGGTAACAAAACATTATTAACCAGCACAATAAGTAATAACAATTTCTTCAGATTTGCAGGCAGATAGCCCATCAGGGTAGGTGCTGAGAATATTATTGCCATTCCGTAAACGGGCATCAGTAAAGGATGAAGAACCGTGGCTATAATTTTTGCTATAGTATTTAGAAAATCTTTTGGCTTGTCAGTTGTCATTTGGAAAGTTTTATGTTCCTTTTTAAAAATTTAATACACGGGCTAAATTTCTCTCCTCAGTCGTGCAACGGGAATATTCAGCTGTTCACGGTACTTTGCTACTGTCCGACGTGCTATCTGGTACCCTTTCTCCTGAAGAATATCTGTGAGACTCTCATCTGTCAATGGTCTTCTTTTTTGCTCATTTTGAATACAATCCTGTAAAATTCTTTTTATCTCCCTGGTGGATACTTCTTCTCCGCTGTCAGTCTGAAGACCTTCGGAAAAGAAAAACTTCAGTGGAAATATTCCAAAATGAGTCTGAACAAACTTGCTGTTTGCAACCCTTGATACGGTTGAAATATCGAGACCGGTCATTTCAGCTACATCTTTAAGAATCATAGGTTTCAATTTTGTCTCATCTCCGTCGATAAAATACTCCTGCTGATATTCCAGAATAGCGTTCATTGTCAGAAGGAGTGTGTTTTGCCGTTGTTTTATAGCATCTATAAACCATCTGGCTGAATCAATCTTCTGCTTAACGAAAAGCACAGCATCTTTCATCTCCTTTTTCTGGCTTTTATCCTGGCTGTAAGAATGAAGCATTTCACTATAAGCCGAACTTAACCTGAGCTCTGGCAAATTCCTTGAGTTAAGGTGAAGATCGAAACCATCCTCGGAAAGCTCAAGTATGAAATCGGGAATTATAGGTTGTGATGTTTTATTGTACGGGTCACTGTAAACTCCTCCTGGCTTGGGATTAAGTTTTAAAATTTCATTGATTGCAGCTTTAAGTTCATTTTCGCTGATGCCAAGCCGTGAAATGATTTTATCATAATGCCTCTTGGTGAATTCTTCAAAATGCAAATCGAGAATTGTATGAGCGAGTTTCATTGAAGGAAGGGAAGTATCGCGTTTTTCTATCTGCAGTAAAAGGCATTCCCGGAGCGATTTTGCCCCCACTCCTGCAGGTTCAAGATCCTGGATTATTTTAAGAACTTCTTCAAGCTCAGCTTCAGTAGTTTCAACATTCTGGAGAAAAGCAAGATCATCGACAATGTTTATCAGTTCCCTTCGCAGGTAACCGTCATCATCGATATTTCCGAGGATGTATTCTCCAAGAATTTTCTGCTTATCGGTAAGATCCCTCAGTCCCAGTTGAGATTCGAGATGTTCCTGAAATGAAATTCCCACTGAAAAAGGAATTTCATTTCTTTTATCCTCTTCCTTGCTGTAGTTTTTTGTCTGAAGCCGGTAATCAGGAATATCATCATCCTCTATATAATCATCCAGTGTGAATTCCTCCTGATCTTTATCTTTTTCATCGAATTGTTCTTCTTCCTGTTCCGTTGGAATCTCTTCTTCATCAGTTCCTTCCTCCAGTGCCGGGTTTTCTTCGAGTTCCTTTTTTATTCGCTGTTCAATCTGCAAAGTAGGAACTTCCAGCAGCTTGATCATCTGGATCTGCTGCGGTGAAAGTTTCTGAAGCAACTTTTGCTGTAACCTTTGCTTTAACATCAAAATCTATAAATCTTAGGCCTGTATTTCAGACTTGTTAAAACTCAGCGTTTTTCGGTGTTCTTGGGAATGGTATTACATCCCGTATATTTGACATTCCCGTTACAAACAATATAAGTCTTTCAAATCCAAGACCAAATCCACTGTGAGGTGCAGATCCGAATTTTCTTGTGTCGAGATACCACCAGAAATCCTTTTCCTGCAACTTCAATTCTTTAATACGTGAAAGTAACCTGTCATATTGTTCCTCTCTTTGCGATCCTCCAATTATTTCGCCAATCCTCGGGAACAGAACATCCATGGCTCTGACAGTTTTACCATCATCGTTCTGTTTCATATAAAAAGCTTTTATTTCCTTTGGATAATCTGTCAGTATAACCGGTTTTTTAAAGTGTTCTTCAACCAGGTATCTTTCGTGCTCAGCCTGCAGGTCCCTTCCCCAGCCAACCGGGTAATCCCATTTTTCCCCTGAGGCTGTAAGAATTGAAATAGCCTCAGTATATGTCATTCTTACAAACTCATTCTCTACAACAAATTTAAGCCTTTCCAGAAGACCATTATCAATCATATTATTAAGAAACTCAAGATCTTCAATGCAGTTGTCAAGAGCATATCTGATAAGATATTTAACAAAATCTTCTGCAAGATCCATATTATCAGATAGATCGTAGAATGCCATTTCAGGTTCAATCATCCAGAATTCGGCAAGATGCCTGGGTGTATTTGAGTTTTCTGCCCTGAAGGTTGGTCCGAATGTATAAATATCGCCTAAGGAGAGAGCCCCAAGTTCCCCTTCAAGTTGTCCGGAAACTGTCAGGTTTGTCTCTTTGCCAAAAAAATCACTATTATAATCTATGGATCCGTCTTCCTTGCTGGGCATGTTCTTCAGATCCATTGTTGTAACATGGAACATCTCACCAGCGCCTTCACAATCGCTTCCTGTAATGATAGGTGTATGCAGATAGAAAAATCCTTTATCGTTGAAGTATTTGTGAATTGCGAAAGCCATTGCATGCCTTATTCTGAACACGGCACCAAAAGTATTTGTCCTGAATCGTAAATGGGCATTTTCTCTGAGAAATTCCATCGAATGTCCTTTCTTCTGCAGAGGGTATGTTTCGGCATCGCTTTTCCCATATAGCTCAATAGCAGCAGCGTGTATTTCTATATTCTGACCTTGTCCCTGTGATTCTACTAGCTTCCCTGTAACACCAATACAGGCTCCTGTCGTAATCTCTTTTAAAAGATTATCGTCAAAGGATGCAGCTTCTGCCACAACCTGGATATTATTTATTGTCGATCCGTCATTAAGAGCAATAAAGAGAATATTTTTGTTTCCTCTCTTGGTTCTTACCCAACCTTTTACAACTACATCTGATCCCAATACAGGGCTGGATAACAGGCTTTTTATCTTAATTCTTTTCATTATTAACATTTATTATCAAAAAACAGATGTGCAAAAATAATAAAATGTTAGCCGCTAAGGCAGATCGGATCGCAATAATTTCGTTCTGGCACTGTTTTTGAGAGTCAGAATCTCTTTTTTCAGTTTATCTGGCAGGCAATAATAATAATCATGCCGGATAAAAGTTATTATATAAATCAACCTTAATGACAAAAAAAAGGTTAAATTTAAGTATGCATTCAGAGACGCCTGAAAATCATTAATGCTTTATTAATGCTTTCGGAGTACTGTTAAGCAGAATTATTAAGAAATACCACGCAATTATATACCGGTTTGAAAATTGGCAAAATGTGAATAACTTTGAATATGAAATTGTAAACAATCAGGAACTATGGAAGAAAATAAAAAACTTATAGTTGTACCATGGGATTTTTCTCATGTTGCTGAAAACGCATTGGCTCACGCGGTTAAAATAAGCCGTATGATAAACAATGATATCTGTCTGTTGCATATAGTAGATACAGGTATTGCTGCCAAAGCTTATACGGAAAAATCAAATCTTTTAAAACGTATTGCCGAAGAAAATGTCAATAAATACAATATCCCGATTATTTACCATATTTCCAAAGGAAGTATATTTACTGCAATAGCTGATTATGTAAATGAAAAGGAAGCTAACCTGGTGGTTATGGGGACCCACGGGATGAAAGGAATGCAAAAACTTACCGGCAGCTGGGCTTTAAAAGTTATTGTAAAATCAAAAATTCCTTTTATTGTTGTGCAGGATCCTCCGGCCGATCAGGAGAGGTATCATAATATTGTTTTCCCTGTTGATTTCAGAAGCGAAAATAAAGAGAAAATTAAAATGGCCATTTTTATGGGGAAATACTTTGATTCAAAGGTTCATATGCTTGTCTCCGTAAGCACCGACAAAACTATATTAAGAAAAACAAAAACCAATCTGAATTTTGCTGTCAAATACCTGATACAAAACAATATTGAGTACGAGATCCACGACATGCCAAAGGGGAAGATATCTGAACAGACAATTGAATTCGCACAAAAAATCAATGCCGATCTGATCCTGATTGTGACAACCAAGAATATCACTTTTGCTGATTATATGCTTGGTGCTTCCGAACAACAAATAATTGCTAACAGTTCAAGAATACCTGTCTGTTGTGTAAATCCAAAAGCATCTTTTGCAAGTGTAGGACAATTTATGGGTGGATGGGGATCATAAAAGAACTCCCTTGCATTATCTTTACAACAGGTAATGAATAAATAAAATCCAGGTTATGTCCATTATAGTTCAGGGAGTTACAAAGTTTTATGGTGAACAAAAGGCTCTCGATAACATCTCTTTTGAAGTAAAAACAGGTGAAATAGTTGGGTTTCTTGGCCCCAATGGTGCCGGTAAATCCACGATGATGAAGATCATAACCGGTTTTATTCCTGCTTCTTCGGGAAAAGTAAGCGTTAATGGACTGGCTGTTGAAGCAGATAACCTTGATGTAAAAAAACAAATAGGCTATCTTCCTGAGAATAATCCTCTTTACCCTGAAATGTATGTAAGGGAATACCTGGGTTTTGTCGCATCAATTTACAAAACAGGGATATCCAGGAAAAAGCAGACAGATGATATTATTGAGTTGACAGGCCTTGCACCTGAACAGAATAAAAAAATCGGCTCCCTTTCCAAGGGATACAGACAACGGGTCGGACTGGCACAGGCTCTTATCCACAATCCGGCTGTACTGATTCTCGATGAGCCCACCACGGGTCTTGATCCTAATCAGATCATTGAAATACGTAATCTTATAAAAGAGGCAGGCAAGGAAAAGACAGTGATGCTTTCAACCCATATTATGCAGGAAGTTGAAGCATTATGTGGAAGGGTAATAATTATTGACAATGGAGTAATAGTAGCTGATGAAGAGAAAAGCAAGATATACTCTATAATAAAACGGCCTAAGCAGATTATCCAGGTTGAATTCGATAAGGAAATTGCAAACTCATTCTTTGAAAACATTGAAAACGTAAGCAGTGTCAAGAAGATAAATAACAACAAATGGGTTCTTGAAGCTGAAGGCAACGAAGATATCCGTCCCTCAGTTTTCAACTTTGCGGTAAAAAATAATTTAACTGTGCTTTCAATGAATAAAGAGGAGAGTAATCTCGAGGATGTCTTCAGACAGCTTACCAACGGATAATTTCAACTTTTAACAGGTGAAAAAGTAGCAAATGAACCGTTGAGTAAGATGAATTTCAATATTTTTCCCTGTAAATTTTCTTATACACATTTTTTTTTGTTGCTTTGCACCGTAATAATAAGTGGAAAGATTTGTGCTGATTGCAACCACAGGAAAAAAATGCTAAACCGCGGATAATTCCTTTTTTACAATCAACTAAATTTCCATAATGTTGTTTAACTATGAATTAAAAATATTAGTATGGGATATTTATTTACTTCCGAATCAGTTTCAGAAGGCCACCCTGATAAGGTAGCCGATCAGATATCAGATTCTTTGCTTGACGAATTTCTTCGCTGGGACCCGGAATCAAAAGTTGCATGTGAGACATTTGTAACAACAGGGCTTGTAGTCTGTGGCGGCGAAGTACGCACTACAGGCTGGGTCGATCACCAGGAAAGTGCCAGAGGTGTAATACGTAATATCGGTTATACAAAAGCTGAATATCGTTTCGATTGTGACTCATGCGGAGTCATTTCAACAATACATGAACAATCAAGCGATATAAACCAGGGCGTTGTACGTGCTAAACCTGAAGAACAGGGCGCAGGAGACCAGGGAATGATGTTCGGTTATGCCTGCCGTGAAATGGATAATTATATGCCTCTTACAATTGAGCTGGCCCACAGGTTGCTCCAGGAACTTGCAGCTATAAGGCATGAAGGAAAACTTATGAAATATCTTCGACCCGATAGTAAATCGCAGGTAACGGTTGAATATGATGATAACAACAAACCTCTCAGGATCGATACAATTGTTATCAGCACACAACATGATGAATTTATTCTGCCAAAAGACAAATCGCATAAAGCTGAGCTGATCGCTGAAAAAGAAATGCAGCAAAAGATAAAGGAAGATCTTGAAAAAATCCTGATGCCAAGAGTTAAAAAGGATCTACCTGCAAGGATACAGAAGCTCTTCAACAGCAAATATAACCTGTTGGTTAATCCGACAGGTAAATTTGTCATCGGA
>CAVVGP010000110.1:0-10914 GCA_963747625.1 uncultured Bacteroidales bacterium
TTACATTAATTATCAGTAGATAACGGACTATACCTCTTCAAAAGGAAATAATTCAAAATTTCATTCTGAACAAAAAAACATTAATTTCGCATTTTTATCCTTCCTAACTTATTTCATAAATTAATTAAAGTGAAAAACTACAGGCTGATAAACAATATAACCGGGTGGGTTGCTTTTGCAATTGCTGCAATTACCTTCCTGATGACCATCCAACTTACAACAAGTCTTTGGGACTGCAGCGAGTTTATTTCTTCTGCTTTCAGGCTTGAAGTAGGTCATCCCCCGGGAAACCCGTGTTCATGATAATGGCCAGGTTTTTTACCCTGTTTGCCGGAGGCAATGTTTCAAGAGTTGCTGAAATGGTGAATTCCATGTCGGCGCTTGCCAGCGCTTTTGCAGTTCTCTTTCTTTTCTGGAGCATAACTCATCTTGCAAAAAAAATGATGATAAAAGATGAAAATCAGTATACCTCTGGAAAAATAATGGCTGTAATGGCAGCCGGCATTGTAGGATCAATGGCATATTGCTTTTCAGATTCCTTCTGGTTTTCTGCAGTCGAAGCGATAGTATTTGCATCTTCAGGGTTCTTTACGGCTCTTGTTTTCTGGGCAATTCTCAAATGGGAGAATGTTGCTGATGAAAAATATGCCGACAGGTGGATTATTCTCATAGCATTCCTGGTGGTTTGCAATAGAGGTGCATCTTCTTAACCTGCTCACAATACCTGCCATTGGTCTTGTATATTATTTCAGGAAATATGAGTTTTCATGGAAAGGATTTATATAGCTGCTGTTGCAAGCTCTATTCTGATTCTCGCCCTGCTTATGTACGGAGTCAGACCCGGAGTAGTTACAATTGCTTCAAAATTTGACCTTTTCTTTGTTAATAGTCTCGGACTTCCTGTAAAAAGCGGGTTACTTTGCCTCATAGCCCTTATTATATATTTTTCGTTCTTGCAATTAAATCAACTCTTGGTGGTTCAAACCTGAAAAAAACTGCTGTTTTGTCATTTGCTGCATTTTTTCTGAGCGGGATATGGCTATTATCAGAATCGGTAATATTCAATCTGATTATGATAGTATTATTGGCTGTATCAGTCTGGTATATTTCACATAAGAATAAGGCAGTATTGAATACGGCGCTCACAACTGTGATGGTAATTCTATTAGGTTTTTCTTCAAATGCAATTATAGTGATCAGAGCTTCTGCAAATCCTCCTCTGAACGAAAATAATCCAAGTGATCCTTTAATCTCTTGTATTTTCTCAATCGTGAGCAATATGGAGACAGACCTTTATTTAAAGGGCAGTATTTCAATGCTCCAAGGATCGGATCAAAGGATGGAAACCAAGATATAATGATGTTAATGGCAAATATGAAATAACCAGTCATGATCCTGAGATTGAATATGATCCGCGGTTTGTTACTCTGTTCCCAAGAATGTGGAGCGATCAGCCTGAACATAACAGGAATATAAGATCTGGTCCAAAATGGTTGGCGTTCCGGTTCAGGTTACTGACGATTCGGGAAAAAATAAAATAATCCGTAAACCGACATTTATCGAGAATATGCGATTTATGTTCTCATATCAGATAGGTTATATGTATTTCAGGTATTTCATGTGGAACTTTTCAGGAAAGCAAAATGATACCCAGGGAACAGGTGGTCAGTGAACGGGAACTGGATAACAGGGATTAATTTCCTCGATGAACCCAGGGTGGGTACTTCGGATATGCCTCCTGATATGAAAAATGAGCCATCCAGGAACGTCTATTATATGCTCCCCCTTTTGCTCGGAATAATCGGAATGTTCTATCAATACAAGAAAGATAACAAAAACTGGGGGGTTGTTCTGTTCTCTTTTTTATGACAGGACTGGCAATAGTTTTGTACCTGAATCAGTATCCCGATCAGCCCCGGGAACGAGACTATGCCTATGCCGGTTCGTTCTATTTTTTCTCAATCTGGATAGGTATTGGTGTTCTTGCCCTGTTTGAACAGATTGCAAGGCTGGTTAAAGAAAAAATTGCAGCACCTGTCGCAGGATTGATATGTTTGCTTGCCGTGCCTGTTATAATGGGCTCTCAGAACTGGGATGATCATGACCGTTCAGGCAGGTATCTTACCAGGGATATCGCTTTCAATTATCTCAATTCATGCGCTCCCGATGCAATACTGTTTACAAACGGCGATAATGACACTTTCCCGTTATGGTATGCCCAGGAAGTGGAAGGCAAAAGGACTGATGTCAGGATTTGCAACCTGATGCTTTTAAATACCGACTGGTATATCAACGAAATGAAGGATAAATCTCATGAATCGGATCCTTTGCCAATAACATTGCCGCCTGAAAAATATTATGAGGGCGTAAATAACCAGGTTTATATTCTCGAGAAAAGCAAGGACCCGGTAGATATAAAAACCGTCATTGACTGGATAGAAAGTGACAATAAAGCAACAAAACTGCAGATTTCACATACTGAACTACTCGACAATATTCCTTCGCGCACTATCAGAATTCATGTTGATGCATCAAAAGTGCTAGCTTCAGGAACAGTAAAACCTGAAGATGCTGACAAGATAGTACCATATATAGACATCAAGCTGAAAGGCAATTCAATAATGAAAGACCAAATGGTTGTACTTGATATCCTTGCGCATAATGACTGGAAACGGCCGATATATTTTGTTGCCGGCTACAACGATGATGCTATGGGCCTTGAAGAGTATTTCCAGCTTGAAGGATTAGCCTACAGGCTCGTGCCTATAAAGTCAGAGAATAAAAGCTGGCTTAAATATGGCCGCATCGATACCGATATCCTGTATAATAACCTGATGAACAAGTTTGTCTGGAGAGGGGCAAAAGAGAAAGGTGTAAATTAGATTACAATCATAAAAGAAACCTGCTTGTCATAAGGGCAAGATCAAATTATGCACGACTGGCAACTGCGCTTGCTTCGGAAGGGAAGAAATGAAAAGGCAATAAAAGTTCTTGATTATTGCATGGAAACCTTCCCAATTGAAAAATTAGGGTACGATATGTATATTCCGGGTATAATAACAGGATATGTCGCTGCGGGGGACACCATAAGGCCTCTACTCTTACCCGGAATATCAGTAACTATTATTTTGAAAAACTCGATTATTACCTGAAACAGAACCTGAAATTCTGGCTTCAGCGGAATATGAAGTTCAGTCAGCCATTCAGTTTACATCACAGGCAGCAGAGGCATTAAAAGCAGGTGTTAAGAGTAACGTCCCGGATGGGATAATCGCTAAGCTGGAGAGCTATTATACCAGGTATGTAAAAATAGTTCATCCGGCGAGAAAGTAGGTTTTTTGCCTCCAGCTCTATGAAGGTTAAAAAAACTGTTGAAGAAAATTTATCGTGGAATAATGAAATGAATATATCCTGGGGCTATTGATAAAGTTGAAATCCATTTATCGCTAAGGTCGCTAAGAATTCAATAAAAGATCGCAAGGAGCTGAATAACATTGTTTTAACTTTGTGTGCTTTGGGTTTGATTTGCGTTCCGATAGCTATCGGTATTTGCGGTTAAAAATGCCTTTTTCTACACCTCCAAGGTTTTACATACTTAATTCATCAAATATTTCTAAATAGATCTATTGCAAGGTTGAAAAAAACCTGACCCGTTCTTAAGGCTGCTCTCCTTCTATACTCTTAATAAATAATTCTTTCCCGTTTATTATTTCTAAATCAGAAGATGAGCAAACCCTGCAGGTGAAACAGTCCTCTTCAGGCTGAAAATCACTTCCGCAATTCAGACACCTCATCTTAACCGGTACTATTTCAATAGCTAATTCAGCATCCCCCGCAACAGAGTTTTTAACAATCTCCCTGAAGGCAAATTCGAAGATCTCGGGCACTATCTGTATCATCTGCCCGAAAAGAATATTTACCCTGGTGACTTTTGAGAGATTATTATCAAGTGCTGTATTTAGCACAATAGTTGAGAGATCTTCAGCAATACTCAGTTCATGCATGTCTTACTTCCTGACAGAAGCTATGTTTAATATTTCATATCTCTGTATAATAACTCCAGGTTTTTAATTCCATTACCTCTTGCCTGTTTGTGAACGTAATAGATTACGCTTTCAAGTTCATCACAAAGGTTTACATTATTTATGATCACTTCAGGAGGGACTTTCAGAAGAACCGGAGCAAAATTTACAATTCCTATTATACCATTCCTAATCAATTCATCAGCCACTTCCTGTGCTGAAATCTCCGGTACGGCAAGAATAGCTACCTTTACTGTGAATCTTTCAATAATTTCTTTCAGCCTGTCCATTGAATATATAGGTATCCCTGTCCTTAATTTTTGCTTAAATGGGTCAATATCGAATGTAGCAACTATATTCATATGCCTCTGTACAAATTTATTGTACTTCGATAATGCAAGACCCAGGTTCCCCATGCCGATTAACACTATGTTATTGTCCTTGTTCCTGTGGAACAATTTTTCCATCTTTTCAAGCAGATCATTTATGTTATAACCTCCACGCTTATTCCCTTTTATATCGAATTCCGAGAAATCTTTTCGAACCTGGTCAGAAGTTACACCTGTTTCATTCGCCAGAGTATAAGAAAAGACCTTTTCGACCCCCATCAGTTTCAGCCTTACCAGACATGCCCTGTAAAGAAAAATTCTTTTCAGGCTGTTCTTTATAACATTTTTTGTGACTTGTTTCACATTATTTCATTTTTGTTTATTTCATTATGCAAGTTAAATAATCTTTTTTTAAAAATAAAATATTTTTTATACTTCTGATTTTATGCATTTTATGAAATTAGTGAATTTTGTTATTAAATTTTTAATATTTTTAAATTGATAATTATATACCTAGATTTTAACTTTATATGTGAATTTAATCACATAAATGCAATATAAGTGCATAAAAAAGGAAGAGTGGGATAAGACACTTGAACAACTGTTATTATCGCACACTATTTTTGCCAGTGTCGAAAATGAATTTGGCCTCGATTATGAATTAATCGGAACTGCCGATATTTCAAAAATTTCCTATAATAAACCTAAACCGGCAACACCTCTGAAAAGCTTTTTTCTTCCTGTCAGGGAGAATGTTACCTCTTCAATAACTGAAAAAAAGCCCAGGATCATAATAGGTGTTCCAAACTGCGATATCGAAGGATTAGGCCTTCTCGATGAAATTTATCTCGATAAGGAGTTCCACGATATATTCTACAGGAAGCGTCGCGAAAACACTATAATTATATCATCCGACTGCTTTGGTATTCAGGAACATTGTCATTGTCTGTCATACAACATAAAGCCGTTTTCTGAAAAACTTGCTGACCTGGCAGTAATGCTCCTCAATGGAAATATTGTTCTGAGAATAATATCCGAAAAAGGAGAAAACTTCCTGAAGTCAATCCCTGCAGCTCTGTTGTTTCAGGATAAAAATACTATATCAGAAGTTGAAAAGGAACATCGTGCGACTGAAGCCATGCTTACTTTAAAAAACAATGGGTTGCCAGATTATAAAAAGACAGGTGATCTCATTACAAAGTCGAAAAACGGTATCTGGGAAAAATATTCTGCAAGATGCGTATCGTGCGGAGCATGCACGACAATATGTCCTACCTGCACCTGTTTTCTTCTTATCGATAAACCTGGCTTTGAGAAGGTAAAACAAATGGATGCATGCCAGTATCCGGGTTTTGAAAGAGTGGCAGGCGGAGAAGATGCTTTGTTTGAGCTTCACAACCGATTCAGGAACAGGTATATGTGCAAATATGCATGGAAACCCGGGAAATTCAAATCGATCGCCTGCACTGGCTGCGGCAGGTGCATTGAAGCCTGTATTGGCAAGATCAATAAAAACGAAATATTCATGGAACTAGCAAAATAACAAATAATGCCAGACCAGAATAATATATATAAACCTATTAAGGCAAGGCTGACAGATGTTATTGAAGAATCACCCTCAATTAAAACATTTGTTCTTGTGCCTGAAAGTGAGTTTTCATTTAAAACCGGTCAGTTCATCGAACTGTCGGTAGATGGCATTGGAGAAGCTCCGTTTACTCCCTCTTCTTCTCCGCTTATTACAGAAAAGCTTGAAGTTACAGTTATGAAGACAGGTTATGTGACAGAGTATATGCATCTGCTTAACCCGGGAGTACTTATGGGAATCAGAGGACCTTACGGTAGGGGTTATCCTGTAGAGACATTCTTTGGTAAGGAAGTACTGATACTTGGAGGTGGCTGTGGCCTCGCTCCTATCAGATCGCTTCTGTATGCACTCGAAAGCGTTAAAGATAAGCTGGTTAAAGTTATCCTTTGCTATGGATCAAAGACTCCTTCTGATTGTATTTACAAACCCCTTTTTGACAGGTTAAATGCCACTGAAAAGTTTGAAGCTTACCGTACGGTAGATAAAGCAGATGATAACTGGGATGGTTCAGTAGGTGTTGCTACTTCTCTTCTGAATAAAATAAAGGTCGATATAAAAAATTCTGTTGCTGTCGTATGCGGACCTCCTGTTATGATGAAATTCGGAACCCTCCGGCTTCTTGAAATGGGATACAGTGATGATCAGATCTTCCTCTCAATGGAGAAAAATATGTCGTGCGGCCTGGGGAAATGCGGACATTGCATGATGGGTGAATTTTTCGTATGCAAGGATGGTCCTGTTTTTACATATGATGAGATTAAACATAATCCTGAAATATGGAAGTAATGAGAAATTCTATTTAACAATATGATGAACCTATGATATATTAATTTAATAAGTAACAAACGATTGCAATTTTAAATATAATCCATAATGACCCGGAAGATTCTGATAGATATGTTCAAGCTTCGTTCTGTATTGATTGAAGATTCAACTATTGCATTACCTGAGGCCTGTTTCTATCCCTCGCTTAATATTAACGGGTTAAAAACAATACGGGAGCTTGCCACTTTCAGGTTCACCTGCAGGAAATGCGAAGATGCTCCATGCATTAATGTTTGTCCTGCCGATGCCCTGGAGAAGGATGAAAATGGGGTTGTCGTCCGATATACAAATCTTTGTGTCTCTTGCAAATCATGTGTTACAATATGTCCTTTCGGCACAATGATGACCGATTTCTTTAAGCACCACAGGAACAAGGATCTCTTCTATGATCTGAAAGATGAAACAGAGATGGAAAAATTTGTCAGGGATTGTCCCGCCGGAGCAGTAACTATTACTTATGAAGATGAGGCTCCTGAAAAAAACATATATAGCTTAAATGAGAAAGTGCTGATCAAGGATTTTATTTATATCACTGAAAAACACTAAATCCCAATACCATGGCAATTAACATTTTTTATTTTCTTGTCTTCCCGGGTCTCCTTTTTACAGCAGTAACAGGAGGATTTCTTTCATGGTTTGACAGGAAAATTACTGCAAGAGTACAGTTTCGCAAAGGGCCACCGCTCCTGCAGCCATTTTATGATTTCTTCAAATTGTTGCTGGTAAAGGAAACAATACTTCCAAAATACGGGGCTCCCCTGATATTTCTTCTTATGCCGATATTTGCAGTATTTGGTGCAACAATGGCAGGTGTTTTCATTTTGTTGCCATTGCTAAATATAACAACAGGTTTCCGTGGAGATCTTATTGTTATCTTCTATATGCTTACAATTCCTTCATTTTCATATATAGTTGGTGCGCTTGCCTCAGGAAATCCGCTTGCTGCTGTCGGAGGATCGCGGGAAATGAAACTCATCCTGAGCTATGAGCTTACATTTCTAATGGTGCTTGCTGGAATTATTCTTAAAAGCGGACAACACTTTGATCTGTATTCAATTATTAATGCACAGCAAACAAAATCTCCTTTCATAGGTAGCATTTCCGGAGTTCTCCTATTCATTACTGGTATATTTTGTGTTCAGGCAAAACTGGCCCTGGTGCCATTCGATATGCCAGAAGCAGAAGCAGAAATTACTGAAGGTATTTTTATAGAATATTCCGGTGCAGCCTACGCCATGATAAAACTGACAAAGTATATAATGTTATTTATACTTCCGGCTTTCCTTGCTGCACTGTTAATGAAGGGTTTCAGACTTAATGGAATAGGCATTCTATGGGCTGTAATGAAAGTACTTGCCGTTGTACTTCTCTTAACACTGATAAGAAATACAAATCCAAGGATAAAGATCAAGCAGGCTATCAGCTTCTTTTTAATATGGATGAACCTGGTTGCCGTAGCTGCTCTGGTTTTGATTTTTTTAGGATATTAAATATATACTGAGGTGGGATTTAAAAATTATTGTTTCAAAAAATCGCTCTGGGTTTTCCATTTCGGAGGAGCCTCATGTAATAATTGCGACATTGAGATACTTGATTGCCTTACTCCAAGGCACGATCTTGAACGTTTTGGTATTCTCCTGGTCGGAAGCATCAGGCACGCTGATGTTCTTCTTGTCAATGGATCTATAAATATACACGATAAAGACAGACTGCTCGAGATTTACAATCAGGCTCCGAAGCCAATACTTGTTGTTGCTATTGGTGCATGCGGATGCACAGGAGGGTATTTTACAGAAAGCTATGCCTTCGCCGGTCCGGTGGACAAAATAATACCGGTTGATGCTTATGTTCCGGGTTGTCCGCCAAAACCCGAGGCCATTATTGCAGGTATAATAAAATTAATTGAAAATTAAATAAATGCCAACAGAACCAGTCATAGAAAATTTCAAGGCAAAGTTCAAATCTGTGATCCAGGAAATCGCTGTAAAGAATCAGAAAAGAATAATTGTTACAGTGACACCTGATTCAATAACTGATGTCGCAGATTATCTGTACAGGGAAGAAGGATACAGGTTTATTATCGCTTCAGCTTTGCACACAAAAAAGGGATTTGAAATTCATTATCATTTTAGCAAAGATGCTATAGGACTGGTGCTTAACATACACGTTATCCTTGATAAGGATAATCCTCAGATTGAATCCCTCTCGAACCTCTTCAATGCCTCGAACTGGATAGAAAGGGAGATGCACGAGCTTTTCGGAATCAATTTTCTCCATCATCCAAACCAGGAGAAACTGATATCGGAAGGAAACTGGGCAGAAGGTGTTTATCCATTAAGGAAGGAGTTCAAATAATAACAGAGTTTTTATGCAATGAGCAAAAAAACACTCATACCAATAGGACCATATCATCCGCTTCAGGAAGAACCTGAATTATTCAGGCTTTACTGTGACGGAGAAATTGTAAAAGACATCAAATGGGAAACCGGGTATAATCATCGGGGAATTGAAAAACTGAGTGAATCCAAAACTTACGAACAAGTGTTTTTCTTGGTGGAACGCATCTGCGGAATATGCTCTAACTCCCATCCTTTCGCTTTTGCAAATGCTGTCGAAGAAATTGCAGATATTGAAATTACAAACAGGGCAAAATATATCAGGTCAATAATCGGTGAGCTGGAACGTATACACAGTCATCTCCTCTGGGTCGGACTGGCCGGGCACTTCCTTGGATACAACACAGTCTTCATGTGGGCATGGAAATACCGGGAGCCGGTACTGGATCTTTTTGAAATGATATCCGGTAACAGGAACAGCTATGCGATGTTCAAGGTGGGAGGCGTTCGGCGCGATATTGAAGATAATAAAATACACGCCATTCAGAAAGGAATGGATGAAATAAAGAAAAAGACAGATTTGCTGGCAGGAGCTGTAATGGATGACCCTGTAATTCATGCCAGAACTAAAGGAGTTGGCATCCTGACAAAACAGGATATTATAGATTATGGCGCTGTAGGTCCGACTGCAAGAGCTTCCGGAGTGGCTATTGATGTGAGAAGAGATGACCCATATGCAGCCTACCCGCTCGTTAACTGGAAAGTGATAACAGCAGAAGCCGGAGATGTATTTGCCAAAGCAGAGGTCAGATTACTGGAAATGTACGAATCAGTTTCAATTATTGAACAATGCCTGAATGGTCTCAGAATAGAAAAAGAGGGAGACATTTCATTAAAAGTAAAAGAAATACCCGAAGGAATCGGAAATGGCCGTGCTGAAGCACCACGAGGCGAAGTCTTCCATTTTGTCCAGTCCGATGGCTCAAACTCTCCTGCCAGACATAAAATAAGGGCTCCCAGTTATGTAAACATTGCAACGTTCAAAAAGTCGTGTATTGGTCAGACAATTGCCGATGCCACAATTTCACTGGCAGCAGTTGATCCATGTTATTGCTGCACTGAAAGGATGGCTGTGGCTTACGATTTAAACTCAGGCGAAAAAATAATGAATGCTTTCGAACTGATCAATGAATCATTAAAGAAAACCGAAGAAATAAAGAGAAATATTAATTGCAAGCTATGAAAGAGATTATCGACATAATATCTCTGCCTGTTCTTGCCGGAATTATTCTGCTTATAGTCCCGGAAAAATACAAAACTGCCAAAGGACTGGCAGCTCTTGCGATAAGTGTAATTACAGGGTATTTTACAATAGTAATCTACAGTGGCGGCAGTCAGGTTCTCTGTCTCAAAGACCTGTCGGGGGGACCAGCTCTTTCTCTTTATGGCTATGATCTCCTTCATAGTGCAGGAAGATATATTACATTCAACTGCGATAACCTGAGTAAGCTTATTACCCTGTTTATCAGTTTCTTTGCTTTTTTAATTTTGTTGTATTCCCAGGTTTATATTAAAGAAGGAAGAATAAAAAATTATTACCCATATTTTCTCATTACTCTGGGTTGCGCATATGGTGCCGTATTATCTGATAACCTTCTTTTATTTCTTTTATTCTGGGGTGTACTTGGTATTACTTTGTACAAATTGTTACAGGGGAATGATGAAGAAAGCTCTGCAGCAGCAAAGAAAACGCTGATTCTGATTGGAGCCTCGGATAGTATTATAATAATAGGTATCGCAATTCTCTGGAAAAT
>CAVVGP010000111.1:0-17251 GCA_963747625.1 uncultured Bacteroidales bacterium
CCACACCTGAAACGGAATCAGTAATCCAGTGATAATTTTTCAGCAAAGTGCCATTAATTTTACTAAATGAATCCAGCAAAGTGTATTCACAGTTATAGTTCCGTTGAATTTGATTAACTCTTTACTCAGAATTTCACGGAAAAGAATTCAAGGCATTTTTACTGCTGCAATAAAGGCTTCCGGTACTATAAACTTTATATGACGAAATTGATGAGATATTAATGATTCTCCCAAAATTATTCTCCTTCAGGACTAAAAAACAGAGATTTGCCAGAATTACAGGAGCTAAAAAGTCAACATTAATATTTCTTTGGATTTCACTTGTTTGAAACTCTTCTAATTTTTTAAACTGCCTCACTGTTGCATTATTTATCAGAACATCTATCCGTTCGCTTTCTTTTATTAGTATCCCGAAGCATTCTTCAATCTCATCAATATTGCTCAGGTCACACTGAAAATATCCGGCTAAAATTGAAGAATAAACAGGATCTATTTCGGTCTTGTTTGTCTTACTAAAAACATACACTTCATGGCCTTGTTTGCACAAATGCTCAGCTATTTTTCGTCCAAGTCCCCTTGTACCTCCTGTTATTAATACTTTTAAAGGTTTTTCATTCATAAAGAATAAGTTATCATTTCGTATAAACAATTCATTGAATAACAAATGTAGGAATTTTAAAAAATTAAGTGATTTTTATTAGCAATGCTAAAAACATAAAACCAAAATTTCTGAGCTTAATGTACCTTTAAGTGAATCATTCTCTAGAATTGATGATAAAAGCTGGCTATGGTAGTCAATATCATCAGATTAGTCAGAATAATTGTCAAAAAGTTCTTTTCTTTACCGGGATAGTTTCACCAGAATCATAAATCTCTTCTCCGTATTTGAAAAGCTTGAAATCCTTGCTGACATACATAAAAGGATTATTGTCCAGAAACTTTATTGCAGCATTTGAATGCTTATTAATTCCGAGCCACAGATACTCTTTCTTTGGTGAAAGGTCTGATACAAACTCTCCGCCTAATCTCATTTTGTAAGTAGTCAGTCCGTCGGTCAGGAAGGGTCGGGTACCTCCAAGGTCTAAATATCTGCAGCCGATTTTCTGGCCCTCAATAATGCCAAAATAGTACATGGCACCTATTACTCCACGGTTTCTATATTGTTCATCACCATTAAGCAAGCCAAGTCTCATCAGATACAAACATTCTTTAGATTTCCTGATAAGACCAATACCCACGATGATACCATTCTCTTTGATAGCCAGCAATTCAAGTGATGGAGATGATTCCCAGGTTTTATTCAGGTTCTCGATCCAGGCCTCATCTCCATGCCGGTTAGTCATATAGGGCCGGTAAAACTTATCATAAAAATTGGTAAAGCTTTCTTTATCAGAAAGTAATTCATAAGTCAGATTATTTTTATGTACTCTTCGGATTATATCATGAAAACCAGATGTGTTTTTATGGCATATTTCCTGCAATGGCCGGTCAATGTTTATTCTAATTGTTGTCCATTCAGGAAATATATATCCTCCATATTTTTGAAAATGGGTTAAAGCCACTGGGCTTATTTCTGAAATTACCAAGTCAAGTTTGTAAGTATTAAGAAGATCAGGTATTTCCCAAAACCATTTCCGTCCCAAAAAAGTGTTATGCTGATTCTGATTCAAAATTAATCTGAAAAAATAATTCCTCTTAATCGAAGAATAACCAGCATATACTATTTTCAATGAATCGGATTCAGATTGATATATTGGCAGATTTAGCCGAGCAAATTGCTTAAGCCATTCGTTGATCATATTTAAATTATATTATCAGATTTCAGGAATTTACTTGACTACTAAAGTAATTAAAACCCCATTATATATCAAATTATTGTTTCTATCTTCGTGCTGACATATATTTTTATTCAATAAAAAACTCATTTTTGTGAATGTCCTTATAGCAAATGCAAAAAGCGCACCTGCCCTGGCAATAATCCGTTCACTTGGCAAAAAAGGTATTGAGATAACCGGTGCCACAGATACAAAAAGTGATTTTCCCCTGTTTTCCAAATATTGCAAAAAGAAGATAATTCTCACAACAAGTGCTGAGAATATAGAAGACCGTATTCAGGAGCTTCTTAACATATTAAAATCCAATCATTTCGATGTTTTTCTACCAGTCTTGAGTGAAAATGCCCTTCTTGCCCTTGCAAAAAATAAAAATGAGTTTGAAAAATATACAAAATTGGTTTTCCCAACCTTTGATCAGCTGATCTCTCTCAATAACAAGGCAACAGTTTCAAAGCTTCTTTCTGAACTTGGATTACCACGTCCTAATACCTATTTTATTGATTCTGAATCTGCACTGTACACCGTTAAGGAAAATGCGACCTATCCTTTGGTAATTAAACCATTCCGCGGAGAAGGGGCCGCCGGTGTCAAAATAGTAACCGATCCGAATGACCTTGTTGACTCTTATAATGTAATTAAAAAGGCTTACGGCCCGACAATGGTACAGGAATTTGTTCATGGAGTTAAACATACTGCTGTATTTCTTTTGAACAATAAATCTGAAGTGAGGAGATTTTTTGTTCATCGTGCGATAAGAGAATTCCCTATTACCGGTGGGCCAACATGCTTCCTTGAAAGTGTCAAATATGACCCGATTTTTGAATGCGGATTAAAATTGCTGAAAAAGATTAATTTCACAGGATTAGCCAGTATGGAGTTTATTGTTGACGAGAAAGACGGGAATCCTAAAATTATTGATGTGAATCCAAGATTTTATCGGCCCTTGCAATGTGCGATATCAGCCGGTGTTGATCTTCCGTTTGATGTATATAGTATGGCCATGAATGGTGATATTGAGACAAACCTATCCTATAATGAAGGAGTAAACTGCCGTCATTTGTTATTTGAAGATACGAAGCATATGATAAGCGTTATCAGGGGAACAAAAACACCTAAATATAAAATAGGCAAGTTTAAAACAATACTGAACTATTTGAATTTTTTTAATGATGATTCCTATTTTGTTCTTTCCTTATCAGACCCGGTTCCAGCTATTAAAAAAATATTCCGCCACATTTAGAATTTATCGGATTTTTTTTTTCAGTGCACTTTCCTTCCGACGAAAAATGTCTTTCATAAAACATTTGCAATTGTGCAAACCGGCTTATGCCTTTTTCATAAATAATCATTAATAATTAATCTCACTAAGAGCCTTTTTGAAAATGGGGTTTGCCATATATCCACCATATGATAAATCATTACCGGATAAATCATAATCCGAATTCCCTTCAATTAAAACAGGGCCTGATTCTCCAATTGCTACATCCCAGCCAACCAGCCGCAATCCTGGCATATAGCCTGCTGCTTTTATCACTAGTTCTTTCACCTGAGGGAAAAAGGGAATAATAAAGTTTTCAAAAACAATTTTTGTTCCGGGATGCTCTATCAAAACTTTTACTCCATGTGTTTTAATCGGCCCATATCCAAGCTTTTTTAATTTACCGGTTTCAAGATTTATCCCAACCTGACAACCTCCTGAAGAAATATTATCAATACAAGAGTTATTTATACTCATTCTGAGATATGCTGAAATGATATTTATCTCCCCATCTTTATCAATAAATGAATCTATCCTGATTGTATTCAAACAAGAAGAATTAAGCTTAATTAATTCAGGATGTTGACTTACTGTCTCCTGAAATAAATACCCTGACTGGATCACATCAGTATATATTTCATCAATTATTTCAGGCTTTCGGCTTAATTGATACTGAAATAGCTTGTAAATGTTGGATCCGCATGAACTCGCATTAGTCTTTTTTATAAATATTGATTCACAGGGGGGGGGGTTGCCGAAAGATATCCTCCAGAAGCACTTTAAAATCCTGCACGCTGTTCACTTCAATCCTTCTACTGCCAATAACAAATATATTCTTAAAATTATACATGAGAATTTTAGGAAGACTAATATTAAATCTGGCATAGAAATAGTCGAAGAACAACTTATTATCCAGGACATCCTTTACCGTTTGATCATTAAAATTTAGCGCAATTTTATCAGTCAATTTATTGGGCACATATTTCTTAACGTCTGTTATTTCCTTTTTAAATAAAAATCTGCTGAAATAATGAACAGGCAATTCTTTAAAAATAAATAAGAGGTAGAAAAGTTCGTAAAATATCTTCAGAAGAGGTTTCCGATCAGGATCTTTAAAGACCTCATAGAATACAGAGAAAGTAGACCGTTCCACAATATTTTCCATTTTATAAAAACTATTAAATTAATCCTCCCTTGAATTGTTAATAAAGCCTTTAATAAAAAAATTGTTTCTTTAAAATTACAAATTTAAAGTGGGGAATTCTTGATTCATTAAAATTATACAAGTATTGTAATTTAATAATTCATTACTTAATAATGCATCAGGTTATATTTTAAAAATTAATCTATTTATCTGTATTTGAGAATCTAGAATGTGATTATATGTAAAAATCTCCTAATTCCAGAAATTTGGTATACAAATCTATCTTTTAAAGTTTAATCTTATCAAAATCTGATAAAAATAATTTCTGATTTTTTTGTTAAAATAAATATTACTGATCAAACTAAACCTTAGCTTTTAATCAACAAAAGTCTTTACCAGGTATTTATTACCTTTTTATACCTGTCAATTGAAATCTGATATTCCAAATCCATTTACTCCAGCGAGTATTTTGAGATTATATCAATCAATAATTATTTAGATCGAAGATAAAGAGTGGTTTGAAGGTAAACCAGGCTATAGCAGGAAAGAATACCATCGGAACAGCAAGTCCGGGGAATAATTCAGGATTCCTGACTGATAAAGGGAGAGAAATTGAAATAGGAATAATCACCGCTGAGAATGATAAAACCGAAACCAATATATGAAAAATTATAATGCCTTTATTTTTAAATATGATCATAAAAAAATAATAGGCAATACTGAATATTAAGCACATTAGAAGGTTTAAGCTGATCATGGTCCTCAAGTTAATAATGCCTGAAAAATCTGCTTCTGTGGCAAAGAAATGAATCCGGTTATAAATAATGGCTGCAAGAGCAGCCATTATTCCGGATATTAGTCCATGATAAAAATATTTTTTAAACATATTTGTCTATTTTGTAACCGGCACGCTGATAGTTACTTTGAAAACTGAACCTCCGTGGTTTGGTTCCTCAGTATTGATCTTGTAATCCATACGGTTTACCTCAATGACTCCAGCAAAAACATTATTTACAAAGGTAAATGGTAAGGCAATTTCCTTCTGCACTCCATGAAAATCAAGAGTCCCGGTTGCTTCAAAACCTGTAGCAGTTTTACTGAATGATTTTGAAGTAAAACGAATAACAGGATATTTTGCAGCATCAAGCCATTTATCACTTTTGGCATGAGTGTTTTTCATTCCATTTCCTGTATTTATTGATGCAACATCTACAGTGCAGTCAAATTTGGAAGCGGCAAGATTATTCGGATCAAATTTGATGGTCCCTTTAAGACCGGAAAATTCTCCGGAAGGATCACCTCCATCGAATTTTACAGAATAATTTTCACCTATTTTCCAATCAATTGACTGGATAAATATAAATGCAGATGAGATAATAATTACCATTGCAAAAGCAGGGAAGATTGATTTTTTCATTTGAATTAAATTAAATTTTTAAATTGGCTTCTAGATTTTAAATTCTTTTATTTGCTCAAAATAACAAACAAACCAATTTCTATTTTGTTTGAATTTAATTTTTTATTACCAGTATCCAAATCTTTATAAGGTCAGAAAAATAAATCGAAACCCGGATATTTCTTTTGTTTATCGGGAACAACGTTATTTATTGGCAAATAACGAACTGATTGAGATCCCGACCACTTTGTTTTTCATTATCGAATCATCAGTTGTCACTGGTGAGATGTTTGCCAGACCAATTCCATATTGAGCAGAAATCATAAGACCTTTGATACTTATACCGGCTCCAAAATTTAATCCGATATCAAAAGGCTTTAAATCATTATTTTCGCCCGATCCGTAATTTATTTTTAGTAATTCTCCGCCTGATATAATCTTGTAACCTCCTACACCATAAGCAAAATAAGGGCCTGCAAACAAAGATATTTTAACTAAATCGGAGCCAAAAGAATACACAGCAATAACAGGAACTTCAATATAAATTGGCGAAATGGAATATTTTGCAGTATCAATTTTATAATCAGTTCCTTTAGCAGAAAACAAAATTGCCGGCTGGAAAGAAAAATTGTCCGTCACAGGTATTTTGAAAAATCCGCCAAAATGAACGCTTGCCGGTAACTTTGTATTAATGCTGAGCCCGTTTGATTTTATCGTCATTGTTGAAAGATTCAAACCAAATATATATCCAGGCTTGACCTGGGCAGATATACCGGTAAATGCCGCCAGAAAAAAAACTACCAGTAATGATCTCAATGATTTGTTCATTTTTAATTGAATTAAAATAAAAGTCAATATACAACCGGTTTGTCCCAGATTTATTGCTGTATTTGCCGTTTATTTTTCATTCCCTAAAGTTACACCAAGTAAAATTCTTATTCAATTTTATTTTAAAGGGTTAACTATTTGAATTACACTAAAAAATTTGTTAGTCCTCTTTTCTTTCAGGATTTGCACAATTGGTTTTCATCTGTTTCAAAGTAATTAAAATCAGCCTTCACATTCAGAAGAGATAACATTCGAATACCTTTACAGGGTGAAGCAAATGGGTTGCACGGCAAGCATCACTTTGCCGGAAAGACCAGTCTTTATATAAAATCAGTCATGATGCTCAACGAAGATAACATAGAGGACTTTATCCGGCGAAACAAAAATAAATTTAATGTCTATCGGCCACCAGATAGTCACCTGGAGAAGTTTCTGTTTAAACTGAATTATAAGATCAAATACGTTATGAGTATCGTTCCATATCTCTTCAGAGTCGCAATTGCTACAGCTATAATTTTTGCAGCTTCGGTTTTAGTCTGGAATAATTATATCAGAAAAGACAGAAATGAAATAACTCTTAAAAATAAAATCTCGTTAGTAATTAACAAGATAAGACCATCTTAGAACAACCATTAAAATTATTAAAATTAAACGCAGCGTCTTAAGAAAAGAAAAGTCTTTGGTAAAGAAATTAAAAGCTTGATTAATCAAAAAATCTTTATTGCCATGGAAAATTCAAAAATGAAAAAACATATAGCAGTGGTCGGATCTGTTCAAATAGGATTTTCTACTCTGGGTCTAATGCTGGCAGTTGCAATTTTCGTTGCCCTCTCTTTTGCCAGAGGTTTTACAGAAAATGATGAACCAGGACATACTGTACTCAGTTTTTTATCAATCAGCATTCCCCTGCTTTTCGGGTTTTTGTCAACTGTAGGAATGGTAGCAGGTATCGGTATTCTTGTTTATAAACCCTGGGCAAGATATCTTATTATCATTGTTTCTGCCCTCGGTTGCGTTAATATCCCGTTCGGAACAGCAAAAGGAGTTTATTCAATGTGGGTACTGCTTCATGACGATACCATCAAATTGTTTACTACATAATATTACCAAAGTCCGATAAACAGTTATTCTCTGTTTATTTTTTCTTGTTATTCTTTGATGTGTTGTTTTCTCCCGAAGCAGCAGCAGCATCATATCTTGCCTGAGCATTTTCCAGTGAAGTGCGGGAAGCTTTAAGTGCATCCTGTGAACTTTTTTTATTTGCTTTTCCTTTTGACAGGTTCGCATTTCCTACAGACGACTTCTTCGTTGCATCCTTTAAACGTACGGCGAGTGCTTTTGAATCCGCACTGTATTTAGCATTCTGGGCTTTAAGATCGGCCCTTGCCTGGTTAGCTTCGTCTTTATCTTTCGAGGATGTAAGTTTTGTCAGTGATTTTTGTTTGGCAGCATTGTCTTTGTCCAGTTGTTTACGTTCTGATTCAATTGCTTTAATTTCTGTTTTTGATTCTGCTATCTGTTGAGTTCCGACGGAAATCAGGGAATCTGAAATAGCCAGCTTTCGTTCGTTCAAATCAACTTTTGCTTTAGCAGTAGCAATGTTCGTTTCTAGTTTCTTTAATTCGTCCGCCTTTTTATCTGTTTGTGCCTGGGTGAGAACCGTAGCAAAAAGCAGAAATGACAAAATAGCTGAAATCCGGAAATTCATTAAAGTCCTCATATATTTAAAATTTAGTTAAAATGTTTATTGATTCGATTATAAAACAGATAAAGAACAGATGGTAATATTAATAAAATTATGAAATATAAACGAATTAGTATAAATTTGGGATGCTGTATCCGACCTGAAATAACTATAATTTTAAAATATTTTGAGGCGACACTTAACTTTTATCAGTCAATATTAGTTTCATACTTTGTCTTGCTGATGCTTGAAATTCACAACAATAAGTGTCGCCTTTTTTAAAGCTCTTCCTTAAAAAAATTATACCTTTTTTCTGCACAATACATGACATCCTTTTGAAAATGAGTATCATTAAACACTTTTGTTCAGGATTTCTCCGAACTTTTCCGAACAATCATAAAGGCTATCCGGCGTTTACAATCTATTATCCTTTCAGCCGTTTATTTTTACCAGAATTAAATTTTATAAGTAGGTCAGGAAATAATTTTAATTATTAATTGTTTGCAAATAAGGAAATATTAATGAGTAAAGTTGCAGTATTGACAAAGCCAGGTGATTAATAATATGGACCTCAAGATTTTTAGAGCTTTTAGCAGCCGCAATTACAGCCTGTACTTTTCGGGTCAGTCAGTATCGCTGATAGGAACATGGATGCAGCGGACGGCAGTTTACTGGCTGGTATATACCCAAACCCATTCGACATTTATGCTTGGCCTTGCCGTATTTGCAACTCAGTTCCCTTCCTTTGTATTTTCGCCCTGGGGTGGAGTCGTATCTGACAGGTACAATCGTTATCATGTCACAATTATTACACAAATTGCATCAATGATCCAGGCTTTCCTGCTTTCTGCGCTTGTTTTTTTTACCCGGTATACTGTCTGGGAAATATTTGCTCTCAGCGTTGTGCTTGGAATAATCAATGCCTTTGATGTACCGTCAAGGCAATCCATGATAAATGAGATAGTAGACAAAAAAGAAAACCTGGCTAATGCAATTGCACTAAATTCATCAATGGGAAAACTGGCCTGGCTGATAGGACCGGCAATTTCAGGTATTGTACTGGAAAAACTGGGGGCAGGAACCTGCTTTCTGATAAATGCTTTAAGCTATGCGGCAGTAATATCATCTTTATTATTAATAAGATTCCCTACATTTACTCCAAACCCTCATCCTAAAAAGGTAGTGAAGGAATTTAAAGAAGGTTACGCTTATCTGAAGAATACTCCATCCATCGCTTCAGTGATTTTATTTATTGCCTGTGTAAGCCTGTTTGTACTTCCTTTCAGAACGTTGCTTCCTGTTTATGCAAAAGTTATATTTAATGGAAATGCCGCCACTTTCGGATACCTGAACAGTTCAATAGGCCTTGGATCGCTGATTGGCGCTATATATCTGGCATCTTTGAAAACAGAGGCTGATTTAAAAAAGATCTTATTAATCCAACTGATAGTCTTTGGTATGGCACTTTTATTGTTTTCACATATGACCAATTTGTCCTTTGCCCTGTTTTTTGCTATGCTGGCTGGTTTTGCAATGATGTCTCAAACTACCATAAGCAACACGATTATCCAAATCAATGCTTCAGCAGAAATGAGGGGAAGGGTTATAAGCTATTTTGCTATGGCAATGTTCGGGCTGCAGCCTTTAGGGGGACTGATTGTAGGAATAGTATCACAATATATCGGTACGCCCGATACTATTTTAGGACAAGGAATTGCAGCTCTAATAATTGCCGCTGTATTTTTACCCGTCCTCAGGAAAGATGTTCTGAAAGAAAAAAATAAAATAAAAATAGTTGAACTTGAAGAAGCTACAGTAAATGCAAATCAATAACTAAATTTTTAAAATAAATGAGAGAACAAAATAGTGAATCTCAAAAAACTGCACTCCTGGTGATGGATGTTCAGAAAGGAACAGTTAGCAGACTGAAGGATGCGACTGCCTTTATTGATTCTGTAACTAATGCCATAAAGACGGCTCGCGGTAATAAGATACCTGTAATCTACATAGTAGTAGGCTTCAGAAAAGGGTACCCTGAGGTCAGTCATTATAATAAATCATTTTCGATTATAAAAGAGGGGACCATGAATCTCGATATGGAATCAGCTATGCAGGTTCATGAATCAATCAAGCCTCAGGAAGGCGATATCGTTATAACAAAAAAAAGGGTGAGTGCGTTTACCGGAAGTGACCTGGAAGTCGTACTGCGCTCGCTTGAAATAAAACATATTGTCCTCTCCGGCATCGCCACTAGCGGAGTTGTATTATCCACCCTGCGTGAAGCAGCAGACAGGGATTACACGATAACAGTACTTTCTGATTGTTGTGCTGATGCCGATGAGGAAGTTCAGCGGGTACTTACAACCAAAATATTCCCTAGGCAGGCTGAAGTGATTACTTCCGGTGAATGGTATGTCAGCAGCCTTTCTTAACAGGTACATTCCATCTTTGAACTGCAATTTTGTTTCCCGCTTTTAAAAAAAAGGGCAGAGCTCTTTCAGTAATGTTAGTTTAATTTATTCCGGTGAGGAAGCGAGAACATTAAAATATCCTGACAGCCTCATGATGGCATTTGCATCCACTTCAATCTGTTGCTGTGCTTCTTTCCAGTCTCTTTGTTCAATAGCTTCACGGATGCCCGGCAATGTTTTTACTCCATACCCGGTATAATATCCGGGCGCATATATAGTATGTTTGTACCATTCCCGGCGAGGCAGTCCTTCATCATTCAGCAACTGTTGCTCCGCCCTGTAAAGTGATTGATTAAAAGCCACATTCATATTGTTGCTTTTAATTTTGTCCTGAAAAGCTACCTTCACACTGTCCGTACTTTTTTCCAGTTGTTGCAATGCATTTTCCAATGGTGAAAAATCAAGATATGGAACTTCCTCCTTAACTAGCGGAAGTTTATATCCTTTTGTCGGGTCTTCACCGGCAGCATAACCTCCGGCCTTAATAATCTGATTTTCTAATTCTGTAGACTCCCGGTTGGTTTTCATGAGAGCTATCAACTCCTTTGAATATCCGTCAACAGTTCTGTAAAAATGGGTGAAGTCAAATGGTAATCCATCAGCATTTGCCATTCGTAAAACAGCATGCCCAGCAGTTTCGGCAAGAGTGACTCCATACTGAAATCCAGGGTCTTTAAACTTTTCATACAAGCTATAAGAATCGTATACCGAATGATATTCTCCGCCCGGATCTTCACCTCCGAATCCCAGGTTTAATGAAGGAATACCGGCATGTTGAATAAAAGATGAATAATCAGAGCCGGAACCCATTGCATCAAGTTTTAACTCTTTTTCATCCCAAATCTTTTTCTTTGCTTCCTCGTTTTTTGTCGATATTGCTTCATAAGCTTTCTTCCTTTCAAAGATGCTCACATTAGTCTGAGGATCCATTACCTGTTTTGCAATTTCATCCATGAAAGGTTCCAGTGAATGCGATCCTTCCGCATAAAGGAAACCACGTCCGTTACCATCGGAATTTATGTAAACGACAGCATTTTCTTTCAGCTCTTTAAGGTGTTCTTCGACCCATTCAGTAGAGCCAAGCAATCCCGGTTCTTCTCCGTCCCAGGCACAATAAACTATAGTCCTCACCGGTTTCCACCCTGTTTTTAATAAACTTCCTATTGATTTAGCCTCCTCCAGCATTGCTGCCTGCCCGCTTATCGGATCACCGGCCCCATTTACCCAGGCATCGTGATGATTGCCCCTTATAACCCATTCGTCAGGAAAGTCAGAACCCTGAATTTTCGCAATCACATCATAACATGGAACGATATCCCAGTTAAAGGCAACTTTTAAATGTACCTTTGTTTTACCCGGTCCGATATGAAATGCAAAAGGTAATCCGCCATGCCAGCTTGTTGGCGCGACAGGTCCTTCCAGTGCTTCGAGCAATGGTGCTGCATCATGATAACTGATAGGTAAGACCGGGATCTTCAGTAGACTCGGAGCCTGTGACCTGTCCAGTCTCTTTGCATCTTTTGTTGCGCCAATGCCAGGAGTCAACGGATCGCCGGGATAAACCGGCATATCTATGACGGACCCTCTTTGCACTCCATATTCGTTTCTAAAGGCACCCTTTGGGTACACGTCTCCATGGAAGTATCCGTCATCTTGCGGGTCGCTGTAAATTATACAACCAATAGCTCCATGTTCCTGTGCAACTTTGGGTTTTATACCCCTCCAGCTATGACCATATTTTGCAATTACAATTTTCCCCTTAACATCAATTCCCATCTTATTCAGTATCTCATAATCTTCAGGCAGACCATAATTTACAAATACAAGTTCAGCAGTGACATCCCCATCGGCACTATATGCATTATAGGTATCCAGTTGTCCCGACTGGCCCGAAGTGGGGTCTTCCTTCAGGGCCGGTTCTTTTAATACAGCTTTATAAAATGTAGGTGAGATCATTTCCAGTAACCTGGTTTTAGGTGTAGGAAAACAATACATAAAAGGTTTCAATTTTTGCATCCCATCCCCATTTTTCAAATAAACTCAAAATATATCCGGCATTTTCCTTATCCTTCAGAGAACCCAGGTGATGCGGTTCTTGGGAAACTTCCTTATTGTTTCACCAACATCAGCTTTGCTCAGATTTTTATCAAATGCTGACTCAAGGCTAAGCTCTTTATCGATATTCTTATCATAAAAGCCTGTCAGTCTTCTGGTCTGGGCCATTGAGGACTGAAGAATTAAAATCATCAGAATTGTACTCAGCGACTTAATCATCTTAAATAATTTAATTTTTGTTTTATCCATACGGATGTACGGAAAGTATCTTTAGATATTGAAATATTCACCTTTCAATTCTTACAAATTCTTCTTTAAAGAGAAAATTGAAATACATATGCTGTAATTAACAAAATATTTGCCAAGGTTGCCAGAGGGAGAAAATCTACATAATCTGGCATTTAATAAAGCTACCGGTAATAAATGTTATTATTATTTCCCGGGTGGCGTATGTTTAAATTTTTCGAACAGCATTTCTCCGTTTGTAGCAAAATTCTCTGCCGGCAACTCATGAAATGCTATCACAATTGCATCTTTCGGAATACCTGTTATACGATGGATTTCATTGGTTATTACCCTTGACATTTCAGTTTTCCTTTCCACTGACTGGGGTAAAATGGTAATTGTTACTATTGGCATATTCTTAAATTAGGTATGAATGAATATATAACGCAGTTTCAATCCTGTTTATATGTATCAGGCAATTTATCGATCGATTTTATTTTAATATCCCTGTAAAAAATTTCTGCCCCTTCAGATTCTAACTGAATTTTCCCTTTGATCAATGGTATTTCCTTTCCATTTTCAAGTTGCCTGGAATTATGAAGAACCATTACAACCACTCCATTTACCACATGAACACTCGTACTGCCCAGGCAATATAAATCAATTGTATTCCATTCACCGGAAGGTTTTTCTGCATCGGGATTCTTTATGCAACGACGTCCGTACTTACTGATAATGCTGAATGTCAGTGGTTTTTCAACCTTATCATATACAAAAGTACTGTCATTCTCTATTTTGGCATTGACATCAAATATTGCACCTGCACAGGCCCAGTAATCACCGCAATCTCCTTCCTCAATCTGGAATTCATGAGACCTCATCCAGAATCCCCCGTCTGCTCCCTGTGGTCCGACTGCATAATACATCAGGCCACTGTCTTTCTTACCCTTTTTGTCTGGTGGCCATTGTAATTTCCCCCATTTGAACTGCAACTGTAAATGATAATTTTCAAATTCACGTGTTGTGGATATTCCGCCAAAATATTCCCCTGATATCATGAGTACCTTTTCGCCTTCCATATCCACTACATCAAACACTTTGGCAGGATCGACATTCAGCCCAATTGGTATTGTGTCCCACTTGTTTCTGATCGTATCGAATTTCGGACCCAGGTAAGTATTCCAGCCTGCCAGGTCTTTGCCATTAAAAAGTGATTCCCATTTTCCCTTTTCTGTTGCATGGTTCATACAGCTGCTGCAAAGGGAAATTAACAATACTGATTTTAACAGATTTTTATATCCCATGGTCTTAATAGAATTAGGGTTTTATATTAATGAATCATTTTCAAAGTTCCAAACTGATAATAACAGTACTAAACTACCTTTTAAATATAACTAAATAATGCTTTCTTTAATTTCTGTTTCACAAATTTTAACCTTTCTAAATATTATGTTGAAATATGATGAAAATGCACTTTTATTTTTTAGCCGGAATCGCTTTGAAACCTTTCTTTAATCCTGCAAACCCTGCTTATTTCGGCCATTGTTTTTTCTTGCATCCACATACGAAGATTTAAAATCCTTTCTTTGGCATATTCTCGATATCTTCTTTACTCGGAGTAACTTTATTGAATACTTTACCGGAATTGAACTGATAGGTGAATTTAAACCATACAGGTACTGCGGTGAATTTTAAATTCCCTTCTGAATGGCTGTAAAAATTAACGCCGCTGGTTTCATTTCCATGATAAGTAAATGTTTTTGAGAATGGAAGGGCAGTCGCAACACCTATTTTGAATTTTTTCTTAAAAGCTTTGTCAAGCGATATTATATAGAGAGCATCACTGAAAGACAAATTCTGGAAATCAATCAATGGACTGCTGTACTGAAATTGTAATGACGCAATAAAATCATATTTGAATGTCACAATAGCTGAAATGCCGGATTCGAATGCAGGTTTATGCCTGTTGGATATATCATATTTCATTGCCAGGCTATTGACTTCTGTATAAATTTCAGTCAGTTTAAGATATGGATTTATTGCAATTGCTTTGTTGATCTTTAATGCTCCGGTAAGCTGAATGCCATATCCATGGAGATTGCCGAGGTTGGCCACATCTGTTTCAAAAATACCTGTATCGTTAACAAAAGTGTAATGACTGATTGCATCTGACCTGTCAGTATAAAATAGCCGTAAGGTGATGTAGTTATT
The DNA here is from genome assembly GCA_963747625.1 of uncultured Bacteroidales bacterium. Taxonomy (GTDB): domain Bacteria; phylum Bacteroidota; class Bacteroidia; order Bacteroidales; family VadinHA17; genus LD21. The sequence continues at coordinate 15,108 of CAVVGP010000111.1, forward strand.
GCCTATGTTTTTCGAATAATCAACTGATAAATATCTCTGGTATTCAGGTTTCAGATAGGGATTGCCGCTTTCTGTTGTATATGGGTCATCGACAGAAGTGTAAGGATTTAATTCATATATATTAGGACGGGAAAGTGAACGACTATAAGATAATTTTATGTTTTGTGTCTGATTAATCTTATAATTTATGATCACATTTGGCAATAAGGCAAAGACATTATTACTGAAGCTATCGGTCAACCCTGTAGTCGATTTTTCAGCTCTGATACCTGCATTAAGATTAAATTTTGAAAAATTATATGCAAGTGTCCCGTATAAGGCAAAAATGTTCTCATTGTATTTAAATTCGTCCGTCTGTCTGTCCTGCAACAATTGATATCTGATTTTTACCCCAGCATTAAATTTCAGTTTTTTGGCAATTGGTGAACTATAATCAATCTTACAACTCAGCGAGTTTTGTTCAGGCTTTACTGAATTTACCTGGTTCGTCATGAAATTTTCAGGAGTACTGAATGTTGTGATATAGGAGGTAGCATTTTCAGCATTAAAATTAAAATAAGTTAATTCAAGGGAAATTTCTCTGCCGGGCTTGTCAAAAAGATGCTTGTAATATACTGAATATAACGATGATCGATTGATATCTCTATCCTGTTTAAGGGCTGACCATTCTTCATATCCAAATTTATCCCCTGTGACCTGCATATCAACATTACCATTATGTTCGCTTGAATAGGGATTATAATATCCATAAAAATTAATCTGGTTCTTATCATTTAGGATATAATCAAATCCATACTGGAACCTGTGCGACCAATATTTCTGCCTTACAATCTGAGTTGAGTTGATATCTGTCAGTCCCTCTCCATCCTGAAAATTACGGTAGCTGTTTTCAGTTATATTAAAATAGCTTAAATTACCATCGTAAGAAGTATATAAATTAAACTTTTTAAAGCCATAATTAAAATTATAATTCGGGAAAATATATATCGCCGACTGGGAAGTTGGAATTTCCATATGAACCTGTCCGTTTATACCTGATTCTCTCTCTTTTTTGAGAATTACATTGATAACTCCTGTTACATCTGCATCATACCTGGAATCAGGTGTATTAATAATTTCCACTTTATCTATTTGATTTGAGTTCAGCTGGCTTAAAAAATTCCTGTCACGTTCCTTGCCGTCCACCAGAATGATTATATGCTGGCTGCCTTCGAGCGAAATATTTTTCATTATGTCTACCTGTACACCCGGAATATAACTCAGTATTTCAACTCCGTTTGTAGAAGCATCGTACATTTTTTTATTCATAAAATAGGTGGTCTTATCCGGTTCCGCTTTGGCCTTCATCCGTTCTCCTACCACAACTACTTCCCCGAGTGTCAGGGATTTCTCTTTTATAAGAATAATGCCTGTATTATAGTTGTCCTTCAGATCAATGTTTTTTGTAACACTGGTATATCCAATTGCGCTGATTATAAGGCAATATTGCCCGTCATTCAACGATTCAAGGCTAAACTCGCCCTCAAGATTGGTTGCAGTTCCGGTAATAAGAGTCGAGTCAGTTGCTTTACGCAATGCCACTGTAGCAAAAGCCATAGCCTGCATATTTTGCTGGTCCATTATCTGACCTTTGATAGAATGCTTCTGTTGCACCTGTCCTTGTAAAAATGTCAGACTTGTCGCAAAGAAAAAAATAGAGAAGATGAATACTTTGCTTGCCTTTTTTCCCAATAATGATTTCATAATTTTGTTTATTAGTTAAAACTTTCATGTAATTTACTTCAGCAAATTGAGGCAAAATGAAAGTACTCTCCAACTAATTGGGATAGATGGCAAGCATTTGTTGTCTGTTGTAATTGAGGTAATTGGGAGGGGTTAATTCCTGTTACGAAATGCAATATTCTGGGATGAATGGTATATTTTCAGGTACGATAATTTGAAACTCAAACCTGTTTTGCGAATAAATGAGCTAAAAAAAACCAGGGAAACTCATATTATCGAATTCAAATCATAAAATTTTTATTGATATACTCCTGAAATTTGTCCTTGTAGAGATGGCTGACCGGAATTACAATTCCGTCACCACAACTAATGGAACCATTTTCTACTTCAGATATTTTCTTCAAATTGACAATAAATGATTT
>CAVVGP010000112.1:0-12860 GCA_963747625.1 uncultured Bacteroidales bacterium
TTATTCGAATTGCTACTGATAAACCCTTATACAACAAAAGAGAACCTGTCTCTCTCAAAATCTCCCTTTCCGGAGATTCAACAATTGAAAGAAATGTGAATGTCTCCTTAGCTGCAGTTGACAAAAAATTCATAGAGAACACATCTCAGTTCCCGAGGACTATATCCTCATGGTTCCTGCTTGAATCGGATGTTCGTGGATTTGTTGAAGATCCATCATATTATTTCGATCCATCAAATCCTGACAGATTCAGAGATCTGGATCTTCTGGTTCGTACACAAGGATGGCGTGATTTTGCCTGGAAGTACGGCACAAGTTATTTCCCTCCTGAAAAAGGATTTACAACATCCGGGAAATTAAGAAAGTTCTCTGGTAACAAAACAATTGAAAATTCGAGTGTTAGCATTGGAATATTCGGAAATAGCAATTCATTTTTAACAACTGTCCCAGTTGACTCCGCCGGAAGATTCAAATTATCTGGCATCGACCTTACAGGTGATGCAAGATTAATCGTAACAGGTATAGGGAAAAAAGGTCGGCTGCAAGGAGTATTAAATTTAGATTCCATTTTTTACATTCCACCAAAATTGGCTGATAGTTTGTCCCCGGTTTCAATCTTAGTTGAAAATAAATGGAACTTTCTGAAAACCTATTATGAGATTAACGAATCTATAAAAAAGCAATACAAACTATCTGATACAATAAGTCTTGGCGAGGTAAAAATAATTGCTGAACGACACAAAGATCCTCAAACTATTAACATTGAGAGAAGCCGTGAAATGTATGATAAGCCCGACAATGAAGTAGTAATTACAGAGCAAATGCAAAGCTACTCTAACCCGGTTGAAATCCTGAGGGGGCATGTTCCCGGGGTTGTGGTTGAAGGTTCAGATCCGAATTACAGAATTTATATTCGTGGTATAGGTTCTATAAACTCATACGGACCTCCTCTTGTCCTGATTGATGGCATCCAGGCCAGTTTTGAGGACCTTAGAACAATGCCAATCACTGACATTGACAGGATAGATGTACTGAAATCCATTGCCAGGATAAACATTTTTGGTATGGCAGGTTCAAATGGAGTTATTAACCTGATTACGAGGGCCGGAGGCCGGGCATATGCACAGGTAGAATACTCTCATAATATCAAAATTTCAGGGTATAATGTTTCACGTATTTTTTATTCTCCACAACATTTGAATAATTCAAACTCAGCTGATGAACCTGATTTAAGATCCACTCTTCTTTGGAAACCTGATATAAATCTTGAGGGTAATAAAGAAGTAATATTGAATTATTATAATGGAGATACTTCCTCATTAATAAAGATTATTGCAGAAGGCATTTCTACAACCGGTATTCCTGTGACCGGAAAGGCGGAATACGAAGTCAGATAGATCTACAGCCGAAATAACTTTTAAATGCCAGATTTCATTTAGCAAAACAAGCTCAGTTCACTTTTACATTAAGTGCAGGTGGAAAATGTATAACAAGAGGTTTTCTTTTTTTGAGTTTAGAATAAAAATTTAGTAAACTAATAAAATGAAATATTAAATATAAATGACTTTGGATTAAACTTGGAAATACTTTGGCATGTAATTTGACTACTTTAAAAGAACCTGATATAGTGAGTCTTAAAAAATATTTAATGAAATGAAAATAAAACTATTTCTATTGATCCTGATGTCAGCATTATGCTTAATTACTTTAAATGCACAAAAAAGCAATAAGAAAGTAGTGATAACAGGAACAGTTCTGGATGCTTCAAAGGAACCTATCGTAAACGCAATTATCATGATTGATGATCAAAAGACCAATTCTGTGACAAACTCTGAAGGGAAATACAGAATTAAGATCAGTCCAACTGCATCTAAAATTGGCATCTTTACTTTTGGTCATGGGACTATTGAAGCAGCTATAAATGGCAGGACCCAGATTGACTTTAATTTTGGGGCCACAGGAAAACAACAGCGCTCTGATAAAGATATTACCCCTGGGGAACAAGGTGTAAACACCGGATACGGTCAGGTCAAAAAGAAAAATCTGACTATCGATGTCAATAAGATCGATGGCTCCAATAAAAAATATGCCTCAGACTCTTCAATTGGTGATATGATCCAAAGGGAAGTTTCGGGTGTCAGAATTGTTGGTGAAACAGCAGTAATCCAGGATTCTCAGGATTTACTGGGCGATGTTACAGCTTTGATTGTAGTTGACGGCGTTCAGATGGAAACCATTCCTGATATACCTCCAACCTCAGTTAAATCAATTGAGGTGCTCAAGGGAACATCTGCAGCAATTTATGGCAGTAAAGGATATGGAGGGGTTATCATTATCAAAACCAAATCTGGTAGTGACGAATAAATAATCAAATATTATTCCCGGAGATTAAAATTACCTTCAGTGCATTTGGTTGCTTATTTGAATTCTTTGATGAAGGACTGCACTTGTTTGAGAATAATATTCTCTCAGTTTAGTAATATTTAATAAATAAGAAAAGCATGTGGAAAAACAATAATTTAAAAAGCTAAAAACATTTAAGTTGATTATTAAAAGTCTTTTGATCTCGATAACGAAAATTACTTTAGCAGATGAATCCAAACCAGAAAATTATATTGATTTCATTTTTACTCTTTCTAAATAGTTGTATTACTCCGTTTTTACCAAAAACTAGTGAGAATAAGGAAATGATTGTTGTTGATGGGTTGATTACAGATCAGCCAGGTAAAAACATTATAAAATTGTCAAGATCCCTTCCTCTAGGAACAGACAGTGCAGCTGCACCTGTTAAAGGATGCAGTGTCACTGTTACCGATAATCTTGGCAAGACATTCAATTTTACAGAAACAGTTGCCGGGACTTATGTTTCAGACTCTTCAGAGTTTCAAGGTTCAATAGGCCGATTCTATACTTTACATATTAGTACAAATGAGGACTTTAATAATCATAATTACGAATCATATCCTGTGGAGATGAAACCTGTTCCACCTATTGACAGCGTTTATTATGAAAAAGTGACTATTGCAGAAGCAGACAAGTGGACGCAGTTGCAGGAGGGTTGTCAGGTTTATTTAAATACGCACGATCCGACAAATCAATGTGAATTTTATAGATGGACATTTATTGAGACATGGGAATTCCATCTTCCATATCCAGTCCCAAATAGGATATGCTGGATATCAGCTAATTCTGAATTAATTAATATCAAAGATGCGTCTGTATTAAATGAAAATATGATCTACAAGTATCCTTTAAATTTTATTTCGAATCAGACGGACAGGTTAAGTGTAAAATATAGTATGTTAGTGAATCAATACTCCTTGAGTAAAGAAGAATATCTCTATAGGGAGACCCTGCAAAAACTTACTCAACAGGTAGGAGGCCTTTATGATATTGTACCCTCGCCTGTTGTAAACAATGTTTATTGTCTTGATGATCTGAATGAAAAGGTTCTGGGTTATTTCAGTGTGTCAGCCATTTCATCCAAAAGGATTTTCATAAAAGATAATTTTAGTGGATTAGTAAACCTCTATACGCATGATGCATGTGGTGCAATGACTGTTCCAGCCAATACATCGCTTCCGGATCTGAATATATCTGTCTGGATAATTGGAGGAGCATCAACCAGCGATTGGTTAATTACATATGACAAAGGTTGTGAGGATTGTACAGTTAGAGGAACAAATATACCTCCTGATTTTTGGACTGAAGATAAATAATGGATTATCGCTTTTTATGGTTAACTTTAATAGGACTACTGATTGGTGAATATCAGAAAAAGCTTAGTATAAAGCTGTTATTTAACGCTTTAGTATTAAAATGCTCCTGTGACTGACGGGGCTGTGCATTAATAGCTCAACCTAATTAAGGCTAGAAAAGAGGTTGTCAGATATAAAAATGAACATACTGCTGAATTAATCAAAAAGAAATATAACGATGATAATATGCCAGCTAGAGATATATAAAAAGCCCCGATACAATTGAATATCAGGGCTGTAAGGAAGTAACTTGGTTGACCCACCTGGTCAACAATTTTAAATTCTATGACCTATTTTTGAATGAGTACCTTTTTAGATTTCACCCCCATATTTGTTTTAAATTCTAAAAAATAAAAACCATTATCTAAACTGAACACAGGAATATTCAGGTAGTTATCACCTGCCAGATAATTCTTTTCAGGCAGGATAAGCATAACTTTGCCAAGCAAATTGCATACCTTAATTGTTACAGGTTGAGGATCAGATAGATGAAACCAAAGATTTATTTCGTTTTGAGCAGGATTAGGGTAAATGATCAATTGAGAATCCTGTGTGCTGTCTTCGTTTAATACAACTTTAAAATTCCATCCATCTTTTCCTTGCGAAATATTAATTTGTTTACCGAATCTGTCATAAAATGCCCCTGTATCAGCTTCTACATAATAAGTATTTCCTGGTATAAGCTGCTGTATACCTGAAAAACTTATTTCACCCGATCCTGATCCGTTGACAGAGTTACTGTCTACCACTTCTATCAGTTTATCGTCTGAGTAATTTTTAATGCTGATCTTCTTTCCATATATATAATATGCCGGTGCTGAAAACTGGATTTTATAAACCGGCCTTGTTTCTTTAATCTGTGATTGATTCTCAGGAGTGTATGAAATTGCATTTACATTTAAACTATCCGTAATAAAAAAGCTGCCGTTCAATCTTATATCGCGTGAAGAAGATCCGATGATAACATCATATTCTCCTTTATCATATGCAAATGCTTTTAATTTTTCTTTATAATAGGATACAGATGAACTATCCAGCTGGACAGAAACTGTTTTAGTCTCTCCAGGTGCAAGAAAAACCTTTTTAAATGCTTTCAACTCCTTAAGCGGACGCGGTACATTACAAGTAACCTGATGAATATAAATCTGGGCAACTTCTGCACCAGCCACTTTGCCGGTATTTGATACATCAAAATCAACAGTTACCTTACCCATTTTGTCCATGTTTTCCGGTGATATATTCAAATTGGAATATCCGAATGTTGTATAAGAGAGGCCGAATCCAAAGGGGAAAAGCGTTTCAACATTTTTTGAATCATAGTACCTGTAGCCAAGGAAAAGACCTTCAGAATAATATACTCTGCCACTGCCGGTTGTGTCATAATAACTTCGATACACAGGATTGTCAGCCCATTTTTTTTCGAAAGATGCTGGAAGTTTTCCACTCGGGTTTATGTCGCCGAATATTATTTCGGCCAGGGCCGTTCCTCCTTCCTGACCCGGGTACCATGCCTGCAGATATGCTTTAACATTTGGCAACCAGTTGGCGGTTGCAACGCTTCCTCCGGCATTTACTATCACTATAGTCTTTGGATTTACGGCTGCAACAGCATTTATCAGGTCTTCCTGATGATCAGGCAATTCAAAGGTACGGTCAAAACCTTCACCTTCTGACGAAGAATTAAATCCGGCACAAACGATTGCAGCATCTGCATTTTTAGCTATTTGTACCGCTTCAGAATTAGCAAAATCCAATAATTGCCAGCCTAAATGAACTTCTGCCAGACCAGCATGTTCATAATATTCAAACCTTATGGAATGAACTGTAGAGTCAAGATATATGATTGCATTTGTAGTGTTTACGGACTGATCCTGCCACTGATTTAGTACAATTTTATCATCAACGTAAAGGCGGTAACCATCATCGCCTGCTCCTATAAATTCATAATTTCCTGAAGTGTCAGGCTTGATAAACCCTTTCCATCTTATCGAAAAATTATCTGTAGGGAATCCTGGAAAAGCAGGTCCTCCGCTTCCCCAGTTAAAATCTATATGAGCGTCAGTTTCCGTAAACATAGGTGTTCCAGACAGATCTATGTCATTAAAATATTCGGCATTTAACCCGGGAACCTGCAAGAGAGAATCAACATAAAAAATGGAAGAACTATATGTTCCTGCAGGGTCATTCAATCCTGAAGAAAAATTCACTGTAATATTTTGTCCTGCTAGGTTTTCAATTCCCTGAAGTGCCGAAACAGAATGAAATGGATCTGTATATGAGCTTCCGCCACCTGCAACATATGAATCAGCATTCGGACCTATTACAGCGATTGTTTTTACTGAATCTCTGTTAAGCGGTAGTATATTTTTATCATTTTTCAGTAAAACTATACCTTCCTCAGCCAGATTTAAGGCAACTTTTGCATTATCAGGATTATCAAGGGGGAAGGATGTATCAGTCTGGTTATGGTCAAAAAATCCAAAAGTGAACAGGTCCCTTAATATTCGCCTTACCTTATCATCGATGGTTGCTGTTTTAACAGTACCACTGCTTAAAGCCGGGTTCAGGATAGCCGGAGTCATAAAGCTTGCTGATGGCATTTCAAGATCAAGCCCACCGTTGGCTGCGGCAACACCATCATGGGTAGCTCCCCAATCCGACATAACCAGACCGCTGAATTTCCAGTTATTTTTAAGAATATCTACCAATATATGATGATTTTGAGAACAATATGTGCCGTTCAATAAATTGTAAGCGGCCATAACTGCGCCTGCTTTGGCTTCAGTAACTGCTGCTTTAAAAGCAGGCAGGTAGATCTCCTGAAGGGTGCGTTCATCCATATCTGAACTTATTGAATAACGGTTCCATTCCTGATTATTGGCTGCAAAGTGCTTAATTGTCGAAATTACATCATGGCTTTGTACTCCATTCACATAAGAAACTGCCATTCTGGAGGATAAATATGGATCTTCCCCGAAATATTCAAAATTTCTGCCGCACATAGGAGCCCGGTAAATATTCACCCCCGGCCCCAATAAAAAGTGAACACCCCTGGCCCTGGCATCTTTTCCGAGAGCATCGCCTAATTTATTCACCAAATCAACATCAAAAGTTGCAGATGAACATATTCCGGCCGGGAAAGCAGTTGTCTGACCCCAGGTGCGCACTCCTACAGGCCCATCGGACATTTTCAGTTCAGGAATTCCAAGCGAGCTGATGGCTTTAATAAACATATTATTTTCACCGCCAATATATTCAAGCTTATCACTTAATGACATCCTGGACAACAAATCAGTAACCCTGTCCTCGACTTTTGCATTTGGATCAAGATATATCTGTGAATAGATTTTATAAGTTGAGATGATAAGGCAGGTTAAAATGATCAGAGTCTTTTTCATAATTCAGCAATAATTGACCAGAAGTATACGAACATTTTGCGATTTAGTTCCGAATCAAATCTAACGATTTCTCTTTTCATTCTGATACCGATAGCTATGGCAAAATATTAGTATTTATTATTTTTAAAGCAAAGGACTCAAATGATCCCGTTTTTCAGTAGTCTTCCTAATAAATAAATCAGAAAAACAGTGAGAGATGTCGGATTCAAATAGAACACAAAATTAAGGAATTCAGTAGTTCAGATGTCAAACCTGAACTGTATGCGGAGTCCTAAAACTGAGACATTCGGATTATTGAGATAAGTGAACCTTTTTATAATATCGACCCGGAAAATCTTCATAATATTTGAAACGCCTACGCTTGCCTCAATATAAGGTTGTCTGTCAAGAGAATAAGTTAGTGGTATTCCATTGCTGTCAGTCGGAAATTTAAACAGAGAGGTTTGATAGTCAGGGTTGTTGGTTTTACTTAAACCACCATACAAAACCTTTAAACTCACCACTTCCCTTAATTTGAGTTTCTTTAACAATGGAATTTTATTCAAAAAAAGTCCGTTAAAACTATGGTCTATGCTTAATGCGACATATTGATCAGAAACGAATTCCAGAAAATTCATAAGGTTGTACGAATTCTTCTGATATGAATAGGTCTGATTTGCCCTGTGAATATACAGCAAGGGGTAAGGCACTTCCCCGATTATTTTGCCAGCTTCAATAGCAATATCAGTATATCCCAGAATCCCAGGGTAGAACCTTCTGCTGATACCCAGCTGAAGTCGCAAATAGTTATAATCGTTGCCGATATATTTTGAACCGCCTGCTATTTTTAGCTGAATAACCGGATATTTGCTGGGTATTGGATCTCTGTACATCTTCCCCTGGTAGAATTTTTCATTCGGTGCATATCTCAGATTAACGTAAAGTTCAGAAATATCTATATAAGGTACATTATTTGTCAATACCGCTGTATCGCTGTTTATAAAATGGAGATTGCCCTCTGTCGATCGCCTGGTGAAACTGTAGCCAAGCAGGTAAGAGAAGTGATTTTCGAATTCGTTCAGAAATTCTGTTTTGAAAGTTTTGTCCAGAAACAGCTTGTCACTTACTCCTCTTTTAATTGATAATAATATATTATCCGGCTGAGTGAACTGAAGTTCCTGCCCCGGAATAATGGCGTCATTCTGATAAATCAGTTTAATTGATTTTACAGGGAACTGGTAAATTGTCCTTGGTGTCAATGAGTAAGTCACACCAACATTATATTTCAGTATTTTATCAGTGAACCCATAGGCGATATAGCTTTCGTAGGTTATTTTTTTACTATAATCAGGAGTTGTTCTTGCACCAAATCTTAATCTTACTCCTTCAACGGAATTTATACTAAAGAAACTTTCGTCAGGTCCTATTTCAATCTTACCGAGATTTAAAAATCCGGTGGTTAAAAATGTCAATATATTCATATCTCTTCTGAAGGCAGGAACCTTTTTAAGACTGTCGATAGTAGTATAAACTCCTTTTTCTGATTTGGAAAGCGGCACATACCTGTTTTGGTCCCAATACGCCTTTGTATCGGATTCAGGATCAAGCCTCTCTACTTCCTGGGGACCGGCGAAGATTTTTTTATCGATGGGTTCATTAATTTTATAATCCTTATAAGAAATAGTACGTTGCCCGTATAAACCCATTGAATTTTTCACAATACCAAAATCAATTGATATTTCATCTTTTGAAATCAACCACTTTTTCTGCCCGAAACGATCAAAATCCTGGACAACAGATACATCCTTTACCCAATCGATATTTATATGCTTATTTAATCCCATATCTATCTTTCTTATTGCATAGCTGCTATCGAGAGTTATATACAGATGGCCATGAAACAGAAAGTCAGCTTTGTTTCTTGGCTCGAAAAACAATCTTACGCATTTGATATTGTCAACCGACAAAGTATCAATAATATAATATTTATAAAAAATGGGCGCATTATTGGCAATAGGGCTTACAAAGTTGTTTGTAAGAAACAATATTTGATTATTGTATATATTTATATTCTGATACAGGTAATTAAGATTTGCAGATACCCCTTTATTGTCAAGATATTTATCAAGATTTACTGTTTTTTCCGCACGGATTATTGTTTTTGTGGCTTCAGGATTTTTCTGGTAATAATGATCAGAGCGTTCTTCTTTGATAAACAATGGGAGGACACTGTTATCAATCCGTTTGGTAGTATCCAGATTATCAAATACAAATCTGAATTTTCCGAACAAATTCCCATCTTTGAACTTTTCTGATATATTGCTTAATGCAAACTGTATCTTGTCGTATTGTTTGTATTCAAGGAAATTATAACTTTTCTCATTGTTCAGATCTTTATTAGCTATTACTTTTTCTATAAGCTCTACAGCAGGATTATTTTTATTTCTATAGACGTTTTTCCTTGCTTTTACAATTACTTCTTCAAGAGCTATTGATGCTAATTTCAGACTTACATTAATTGTCTGGACTTTCCCTGCTGTGATGCTTCTGGATTCATTGTCATAACCTATAAAAGAAAAGATAATTTTATCTGCTTTAACACTGGTTTCAATACTATATTTACCATGGCTGTCAGTATTTGTTCCGACTCTTGTTTTTTCAAGCATAATAGATACTCCTGGTAATGGCTCCCCTGTTTTAGCATCAACAACAGCGCCATTAATAATCGTTTTAACTGGTACCTGAGAGTATGAAACCTGATTAACAGACAGAGCTATGAATATATAGAACGGAAAAAGATATTTTCTGTTTATGAACCCCATTTTTATCTGATACAATAATGAAATTATTTGGTTTTAAGCTTTTTAGCCAATAAGTAATAATAACTAATTTAGTCCTTTAATTATTAAACAAATGAAAACCTGAATAGAAAACCGTAAGATATGCTATTTATTACATATATAATAAAAATACATCCATCATAAAGAAACAATGATGGATGCATCAAATTTAAATATTTTCTGTGCAATCATAGAATAATCCGATTACAGCAGAAAATAGCTGAAATTATTTTTCAGGCTCAACAACGAGTACTGTGAATGTACCTGGTTTCAGTTGTGGACGTGGTCTTGGATTTTCAGCTGTTTTCTCAGGAGCAGGTCCGAATTCGGCAGTTGGTAGATAGATCCTGTGTGTCTTTGCACTTACTGAAATAGTTCTGGCTCCTGCCTGAGTCGGCACATTTGCCAGTACTTTAAATGAGTTCGGGTTTTCTTCCTGTACAACTGTAAGTACGCCTTCCCCACATGAACTGTAGGCCCGTTTCAGTCCAGGATCAAAGCCTGCACCGTCAACACGACCTCCTGTCGGCAGAGTTGTGATAACTTTACCAGTTTCTGTATCAAGAACCACCATCAGTTTATCGGTGGCACTGAAAAGGCGATGATTTACTATATCAAGAGCAAGGCCGCTGGGTCCTTCTCCTGGGCTAATGGACCATGTCTTTTCAACCTTCCAGGTTTTTACATTTATCATGGAAATTTCACTCTTATCTTCGATATTCACAAAAACTTTCCCCTGTCCATCGCTGACAGCTGCCTCAGGTTTCCCTTCCAGTGCTATTGTGCCTATGACTTTATCAGTTTTGGCATCTATCACTGTGGCATTCGATGATCGTCCGTTCCATGTAATGATTGATTTTGTAAAGGGTTCATAAAGAATAGCATCAGGATTTTTTCCGGTTACAGCTACTTTTTCAATGACACTGAAATCTTTTGTGTTAAAAACAGTTACATTGCTGTCGGGGCCATTGCTAATAAATCCTTTATTGAATTCAGGAGCAATAGCTATACCATGAACACCATTTACATCAGTTATGGTAGCAACATTTTTGCCTGTTTTCATGTCGACGACATTAACCATTTTGCCATGCGACACATAAAGCATTCCGGTAGCATCGTCAGCATTCAGATAATCCCAGAAGCCGTCTCCCTCAAGATGTATTTTCTGGACAATCTTATATCCGTTTGAAACATTCTGGCCGTTAAGACCAATTAAAGACAGGAAAATGCCTGTCATAACAAAGATCATTTTCTTCATAGTTTTTGAATTTACGTAATTAAATGTTTTATATATAGACAATTAATATTAACAAAATAGTCCTTCATTTTTATTAATATTTTTCTCATGAACAAATAATTAACATAAAATGAAGGATTTTGTTTAAACTTAAAGAGGCAAAATGAATATGTGATGGCTATTTTTAGCCTTTTCCGTGTTTTTAACATTTGTGTCCTACAAAAAAAAAGAAGCGAAAAACAAAGTCCCGATTCATCGGGATGAGCTCACCAATGGAAATCTCGTGCCAATTGTATAAATTATCCGAATAGTAATGATATTTTTATATGGTATATCGGAAATATTTCCGGCAAAAGAATAGTCTATATTAATATTAAAGAAAATTAAAGCAATTTTCATGTATTAACGTGCTGACTGTTTATTGTAAAAAAACTATATCATATGAAAATGGAAGATATTAAGACTATCGAACTGACCTTTGTAAATGCTTTTCTGGTTAAAGTAAAAGAAGGATTTATTTTGATTGATACCGGTCTGGGTATGCACTGGGAAAAACTGGAAAATGAATTATTAAAAGCCGGTTGTCTATCGGATAAATTAAAACTTGTGATAATCACCCATGGCGACTTTGACCATACAGGAAACTGCGCCAGGCTGCAGGAAAAGTATAAGTGCAAAATAGCCATGCATAGAGAAGACTCCTTAATGGTGGAAAATGCCTTATTCCTGAAAAGAAAGGTAAGAACAATAGGAGCGAAGATCTTTTCGTTAATGAGAGTGTTTTTCAGGAAAAAATTAACTTTTAATATATTTACGCCGGATATTTACCTGACCGAAGGACAATCCCTGAGCGAATATGGTTTTAATGCCATAGTGGTGCATATTCCGGGCCACACCAAAGGTTCAATCGGAATACTGACAGATGATGGAAATTTATTTGCGGGAGACACTTTTACCAATAACAGGAAACCCGGGAAAGCTAATTATATAGAAAATTCAATGGAACTGGAGAAAAGCATACTCAGGTTGAAAAATATGAATATAAAAATGCCCGAATTAAGCACATGAGTGGTGCTTACAGGCAAACCGAACATAGAGGATATTCCGATAGTACTTGCTGCTATTATCTGGCTTGTAGCTCCCTGCGCATAGTTAAGACTGGTTTTACCTATCTTTTCGCCAACGGTAACTACAATTCGTTTCCAACCTATCATTGTCCCCATGCCAAGCGAAACAGACACCATTAAAATTACCCACCAGGGAGCATATTCGGTATTCGTTCTTAAGCCGGCAACGTTCTTTTTCAATAAAGTTACATCTTTGTCAGGTAGGCATTTATTGTTGTTTTAGCATAATTTTCAATAGAAGGTCAACGTTACGGGCAAGGATCAAAATGTTTTTCCTTAACAGGAAATGTTTATCCTGCGGGATCTGGTCGAATGAAGTAATTTGGCTAACCGTAGCTTCAATAGTATCGGCCTTGCAATGTATTATTTTAACCATCTGGTATTGGGCAAGGCTAATCTTTGAAGTATCTATCTTTCGTATGGCATTATCGACCTGCACCATACTGTTGTGCATAATTACAGGGCTCTTGCTGCGGTCGAGGGCAAAATAACCGGGCACTATGCCTATCAATATCATCATT
>CAVVGP010000113.1:0-4576 GCA_963747625.1 uncultured Bacteroidales bacterium
GTTAATACATCTGATCTTCCCTTCCAAACAAAAATGAGATATTTTTCCGGCCTTTCCTCTTCATCTCTTCCCTCTCTTCTCAGCGCCGGAATATTATAACTCTTCCCTTTCAATAAACTCCCTGTCCTAAAGGGATGCAAAGATATGAATTGATTTTTTCCCGGCAAGCAAACAAATAAAAAAAACTCAAAATTATTTCAAAATAATGAAGCACGTACCTATTTAACTAATTATATGCTTGTTACGCGGAACTGTTTTAAAGGGAATTAAGGTTGACGATGACCTTAAGCATCTGCTCATGGTACATGCGATCCTCCATAAAGGTAAGAGAATAAGTAAATTTTAAATCTACTGTGCGGCTATGTATAAAATTTATATAGAAATCCGAACGGTCGGAAATTTTAGACCTGTAGGTTGGATCACCCCAATAGAGCTTATTTCCAAGTTCACTGTAATAATGCATCATATCATTACCCGTGAAGAATGTATTAAAGAGCCCAATAATTTGTATCAACCCTTGTTTCAACCAGAAGTCCGTTTTCTTTAATCCAGCCGGAGTTATCTGCACGTGACCTTTCCAGTCTTATAGCCCACCCGGCATTGGCCTCAAGCTTATTGAAACAGGTTTTCCCCGATAAATCTATCCCTGCAGAGGAAAGGAACATGAGATTGTCATGAAGGGTTCTTCTCACAACCGGATCCATCTTGCCGGCATAATGAAACATTGCGCTAAAATTCTGAAGGTAGAAAATCCCCATATTGTACCTCCCGCTGAAACCAATAAAAAACTGCTCATTTAATGTTTTTGACTGCCGGCCAGTCCAATCAAGCCAGACATTAGCATAATTATCCGTTTTCCTGTACTCCCAGAAAATACCATTTATGTTTGGACGATAATATGAAATAGAATCCTGGAAGAAGAGCCGAGGATAATTATCTATTGCCCTTGCACGGGGAAATGCACCCATTAAGAATCTGAGCGGTCCCCTGTTGGATTCATAATAAGCTGTCGGATAATAATTATCAACTGCATAAGGACTGCCATATTCATGAAGCAGATTAACTCCTATATTCACCTTATTTACCGTATCCCATATAATTCCAATTTCCGGTGCAACACGAACCCCGGCCATTGTTTGTGGTATCTTTACAGCTGACTGTCCAAATTCAGTGTTATCAAAGAAATTAAATAAATCAGCTCTCCAATCCTTTTCCTGGGAGTACAGATCAGTTCTTATAAGAATGAGTAAAACAATAATCCAAAATGGCGTTTTCATAAATAAATTTAATAAGGGGCTCTTCTCTTATATCATATTTACCGTAAAATAATACCTTAAAACAATCATTAAATCCCCTTATTCCGGGTTAAAACTAAAATAAATCCAAATAATTCTATTGATATAATGGCTATTAAACGAATTTCTTTATTTTCGCAATTATATGAATGACGTTTCAAATATAGTAATAATACCTACATATAAAGAGAAGGAAAATATTGAATCGATTATTAAATCGGTTTCTTCTCTTTCAGTAGCGTTCGATATTCTTATCATCGATGATAATTCTCCAGACGGCACTGCAGATATTGTAAAGAAACTCCAGAAATCATACCCCAACCTTAATCTGATCGAAAGACCCGGTAAAATGGGTCTGGGGACTGCTTATATAGCTGGTTATAAATGGGCCCTCGAAAGAGGTTACAATTATATTTATGAGATGGATGCAGATTTTTCCCACGACCCAAATGACCTTCTTAAACTATACAAGGCATGTTCTTCTGATGGCGCCGATCTAGCTATAGGATCGAGATATATAAGCGGTGTAAACGTTGTAAACTGGCCCCTATCCCGCGTTCTGATGTCATATTTCGCTTCAATATATGTCAGAATTATAACAGGGATGAAGGTCATGGACACAACTGCCGGTTTCAAGTGCTTTAAAAGTGAAGTACTTAAAAATATCAGGCTCGATAAGGTCAGATCAGTAGGATATGGGTTCCAGATTGAAATGAAATTCAAGACATGGAAGATGGGTTATAAAATTGTTGAAGTTCCAATAATATTTACTGACAGAAAACTGGGAGCCTCTAAAATGTCCGGCGGAATATTTAATGAGGCATTATGGGGTGTATTAAGAATGAAAATCAGGAGTATTTTCGTAAAAAACCTATGAATTTAATTATACCTTTATATATATAGGAGATCCTTGGCCCCCCATCCCCCCTAAAGGGGGGTTAATTCTCAACTTTTAAGACGAACCTTCTTTAACTTTGCGATTTAGCCCCCCTTTAGGGGGGTTGGGGGGACAAAAAACTAAATATGAGCAGCATCTTAATAAAAAATGCCACAATAATTAATGAGGGGAAAACATTTCAAAGCGACCTTCTTATTAAAGATGAACTGATCTCTTCGATTGGCCATATTGATCCGACGGATATACCCGCCTTTACAAAAACAATAGATGCTACAGGGTTATTGCTGATCCCGGGGGTTATTGACGATCAGGTCCATTTCAGGGAACCCGGACTAACTCATAAAGGGGATATTTTTAGTGAATCAAGAGCTGCTGCTGCCGGCGGGATTACCTCTTTTATGGATATGCCAAACACAAACCCTCAGACAGTGAGTATCGCCGTACTTAACGAAAAATACCTTATCGGTTCTGAAAATGCATTCACAAACTACTCCTTTTACCTGGGAGCCACAAACACAAACCTGGATGAAGTTTTAAAAGTTGATCCGGCCTCTGTCTGTGGCATAAAATTGTTCATGGGTTCTTCGACGGGGAATATGCTTGTCGATAATGAAACAGCCCTGAAAAACCTTTTTGCCAGGACCTCTCTGCCTGTTACGGCTCATTGCGAGGACGAATCCATAATCAGGGAGAACAGTGAAATTTTCAGGGAAAAAATATGGCGAGGATGTTCCTGTAAAAATGCATCCCATTATCCGCAGCAGGGAAGCCTGTTTTAAATCTTCATCGCATGCAGTAAACCTTGCAAGAGAATATAATACAAGGCTTCATATACTCCATCTTTCAACTGCCGATGAGCTTAAATTGTTCAGTAATGAACTGCCATTAAATCAGAAAAGAATTACCGGAGAGGTCTGTATCCATCATCTCTGGTTTGACGATTCTTCATACGATGACCTGGGAACCTTAATTAAATGGAATCCTGCGATAAAAACGCGATTTGACAGGGATGCACTTATTAATGGAGTAAACAATAATATTATAGATGTTATTGCTACTGATCATGCTCCTCATTCTTTGGCTGAAAAAACCAACAGCTATTATAAAGCGCCTTCAGGAGGACCCCTGGTCCAACATTCCCTTGTTGCTATGCTGGAGCTGTGGCACAGAAAAATATTCAGCATCGAAAAAATCGTTGAAATGATGTGCCATAATCCAGCTGTTCTGTTTAATATCAGGAACAGAGGATTCATAGAGAAGGATATCAGGCAGATCTGTGCCTGGTTAATCCCGCCAGTCCGTGGCGTGTTTCAAAGGAAAACCTTCTTTATAAATGCGGATGGTCACCATTTGAAGGAGTTACTTTTCAGTCAAAAGTGGTTCAAACTATTGTAAACGGAACGATTGTATACGACAATGGAGCCATCAATAACGATTACAGGGGGCAGAGGCTGATGTTTGACCGGTAACGTTAATGTGACTGAAGGGTTGCATCGTCTCAGCCAAATGGCGGATCCTCGCAATGACAGTATAACTTAGATTGTTTCGTTAGGGGATTGTTGTAGGTATGATAAATTAAGCGGTCAGTGCGAGCGAAGCGAAGCAATCTATCTCAGCTAAGATTCTTTTCTCACCACAAATCTAACAGTACTCCTGGTTTTCTGCTCCAAAAGTATCTCTCTCCCATAAGTTATTCTCGCCATTGCCTCTGCTGTATAATGCCTTACCGAAAGCATCTCCACATTTTCATTGTAAACAGCTGAAAATTCATATTTAAGATCGCTGATAAGCGAATCGACTTTGGTCCTTTCATCATCCACACATACATCGATACTGACAGCACTTGCTTCTACAAGATTGACTTTTATGCCATGTTTAATGAACGAATGAAATATCCTGCTCAGATTATCGCCCATTACAAACGAGAAATCTTTGGGAAGAATTGATATTAGTATCTGATCCTCTTTTTTTACAAAAACAGGGACAATCTTTCGTAATGTCGCATCAGCCCGTATAACGGTACCCTCTTCTCCAGGAATAAGAAATGATTTTACATACAGGGGTATATTCTTATTATGCAAAGGTTTAATGGTTTTCGGATGAATTACCTTTGCACCTGAGAAGCTCATTTCAACTGCTTCTCTGTAGGATATTTCATCGAGCTTGAAAGCATCGGTCAGCCATTTTGGATCCGCATTAAGTATGCCCGGCACATCTTTCCATACTACAACACATTCGGCGTCGAGTATATTTGCAAGTATAGCGGCAGTATAATCTGATCCTTCCCTGCCCAGGGTCGTAGCCTGCCCCGCAACTGTTCCTCCAATAAATCCCTGGGTAATAAAAATCCGCCATTTGTTAAAGTCAAAGCGGCTCCGGGTTC
>CAVVGP010000114.1:0-30664 GCA_963747625.1 uncultured Bacteroidales bacterium
CTTATCAGGCTGAAGAGTTTTTATATCAACAGTCATATCCTTAAATGAAAATATTTTCCTGCTGAGAGTATCGGTCATACTGAAGTCATAAACATGATTAATGCCCGACATTACCAGTTGCATCACACTCCTCATATTCCCTTTTATTTTTATATCATTTGACAGGAAACCATTAATGGCAGAGATGTGTAAATAATTCTTAACATAAGGTTCTATTATACCCAGGTTGAGGCTATCAAGTTTCAGATTTACATAATAAGTGCTGTCGGCTTGATTTAATGCAAGACTGGAATAAAGACCACCACCATCGACGAATTTAAAATTGACATCCAGATTTGTTGAATCGCTGTTCCATGTGAATCCTGGAATCATAAGATCAAGTTTATTTAGAGCAATAGTATGATTGATAACTTCATCGGTATATTTCACATAACCTCTGTTAATCTTAATGTTGTTTATAATATATTTCATGGGTTTTGAAGGCACTGTGTCTTTCTTTACCGCAAGTGTATCTTCCTTTTCAAGGTCAGAGAAATTAAACTTATCACCGTTCTGAAGTACTTCAATAAATGGGTCATCGAGTGAAATAGTTTTAATAAAAATTTCATTTTTAAAAAGCGGTATATAAGCAAGTTTTATTTTCAGTAAATTAAAGCTCATAAAAACAGTTTTTGAATCAGATTCATAAAGTTTAACTTCATGGATACGAAAGGTGCCTGTAAAATAGTTGAACCTGATTTTTTTTATTTCGAGTTTACGGCCGATTAGTTCATGACTGTGTTTTACAACATACCGGCATCCTATACGAGGGGCTGCAAAAAGCAGGATTACTAAGAAAAGAATGACCCCCAGAATTATTTTATACCTTTTTTTAATTTGAGGTTTTTTCATTTATGTACTATTCTAGTCAAAGTACAAATTTAATCAAATAAAGTTCTGCTATTCCGGGAGCAATTGTAGATTCTTTACCAGCTTATAAGTTATTTCTCACGCAAAGGCCCAAACCACCTTCGCTAAAGCTTCTGCGGTCAAAGGACGCAAAGGAGCTAATAAAACAGCGATTTGCCTGGAGTAATTTATGCTTCGAGGGTATTGTTATTTTCTTGTTATAACTGCAACAAAACCTCCGTCTTTAGCGAGGGTAACTTTTAAAATACCTGGCGATTTAAGCAGAACAGTTTTTTTTGCAATATCCTTCGGCTCTTTATCGGATCTTTTTGTATCACTCCAGGTCTCTGCTTCATAGTTACCGGCTGGCAAAAAGGAGAGATTTATTTCAACACTCTTTCCGATGCTGTTATTCAGAACACCCAGGAACCATTTATCTCCGCTCCGTTTCGCAATTGCGACATAATCACCAGGATAACCGCTTATAAATTTTATATCATCCCAGGTGGTTGGTACTATTTTAAGAAAATCAGACCCGGGCTGATTAAGGATATTGTCAGGATGATCGCATACAACTGTGAGCGGACTTTCATAAATTACAAATTTGGATAGTTCAGCTGCCCTTGTGTTCCATACAACAGTCGGAGTCTGATTTTTATACTGTTCTTTTGTAACATTCAGGAAGGCGCCAGGAGTGTAATCCATTGGTCCGGCCAGTAGCCTTGTGAAAGCAAGTTTCACATTATGTTCAGGACTCATTTTATCGGAGAACTTATAATATTCATTTCCCATTACCCCTTCGCGGGTGATCATATTGGGCCAGGTCCGCATTATTCCATCGGGTTTATAAGCGCCATGAAAATCAACCATTAAATGATTTCCGGCTGCGCACTTAATTATATCGTGGTACCAGTTGACCATCTGCTGGTCGTCGCGGTCCATAAAATCTATTTTTACGCCGGCTACTCCCCACTTTTCATATAAAGGAAATGCCGTTTTATATGCTGAATTCCTGTTTACGTCGCTTGAATAGAGCCACAAAATTATTCTAACGTTTTTTGTCCCTGCATATTCGATTATTTCAGGCATGTTTATCTGTGGCGCCCACTTTGTTATATCAGCTTCAGGTGAATTAAACTTACCGTACCATTGCCAGTCGACCAGCATGTACGGCCAGCCCATTGCAGAAGCAAGATCTATATAATGTTTTATAACAGGCATCTCCATTTTTACGTCGCCGCTCCACCAGTTATCCCACGCACTCATTCCGGGTTTGATCCATGAAGGATATTTAATTGCACAGGGTTCATTAAGATTCTGAATAATTTCGGATTCTATGAGAGTACCCGGCGTTTCGCCTATCATTAAAACACGCCATGGAGTATAAACTTCATCGGCAAATCGTACCTTAACACCTGACTCCGGATCCCCGGGGATAGGAACCAGTTTTGTCGTAAGCTGATTGGAATTTCCATTTGTTCCGAGATAAAATGCCGCATAATTATCTATTTCAGCCTCGGTAATTGCAACCCACCAATTATTGTCATATTCCATAAGCATTGGCATTCCGGCTATAGATTTCTCATTAAGATAACTGAGTGGATGCTCCATAAACTCTGATTCATTTGAAGATGAGTATCCTCCATATTCTACGATCCAGGCTTTGGGGTCACCGGGTATACAGAATGTTGTCAATTCTTTTGTAATATGCCGGTCGCCGATTCTGGCGCTCCTTAAAAGCTTATAGCGGAATGCTGCACCATCGTTGTAAGCTCTTACATAAAGTTCCAAATCTCTCATGAGACCTGATTTTTCTTTCAGCATCAGCTTAAGTTCATTATACTTATTCAATACCTCTGCATGTTTCGATTTCACGACAGGGATCCAGGTATTGCTGACGGAAGTATATGATTGATCAACAATTGAAAAATTGCCGGTCATAGCAGGTTCATCTTTAAATTCGAATCCCAATGCAGATGGATTAACTATCGGTTTTCCATTGCAGGAAACAGAGTAGCCCAGTTTATCGCTGTTAGTAACAGTAACTTCAATTTTATTGTCAGGTGACTTGACTGAAAGTGTCTGGGCATTTGAAATCAGGCCCGGAATCAACAAAAAAAATGTAAATGATTTCTTCATGGTTTTTATATCAAATCTTGTGAATTTCATTATCTGGTAATAAATAAAAAGTGCTACTTTTTACTATTTCTTCTTCAGATCAGAATCATAAATATATTCCATTACGATTGATTTCAGAATATTCGCAAATTTAACATCGGGAATTTCTTCCCTGGAGAAATATTGGGGACGGACTCCCTCGAGCAGAGTTACCTCCCCGATAGGAAGATTTATTTTACCATAATAAATATATTTTATGTTTTCATAGGCATCACCTGTAAGACATTCGTACTTTTTATAAAAAGTATACTCCTTTAGATCGATGTCAATTTCCTCTTTGACTTCTCGTACCAGTGCCTCATCAGGTGTTTCGCCTTCTTCAACATGACCACCAATCAGATCCCAGTGATCGGGGAAAGGGATTCCGGGTTTGTTATCGCGCAGGTAAAGGAGAAACTCCCCGTTGTCATTTTCAAGTATTATAGCTGCAATTTCTTTCATAAAAACAGGAATATTATTAACTAATTCCACCTATAAATTATGAACTTTAAATCCATTAACTACAAAGGTTGCAAAGTCCCGGTAGCTATCGGAACGATAAGCTTTTTGCCCCCCTTCCCCCCTAAATGGGGTTAATTAGCTAACTGCGACTGAATTAATTCCCCTTCAGGTGAATGTCCCGATAGCTTTCGGGAGCGAAGCGGACAGGGGGTAGCCTACTCTGTGCTCCCTGTGTCAGTTTTTATTAACACAGAGAAGCCACAGAGTATTGTATTTCAATAATTTATCTAATCAAAAAACCTGGAACTTCTTCTTTCCAATAATACTGTATCTTTCCACAGGCCATCCAGTTTTGCAATTCGTTCTCTTTTCCCTATTATCCTGAATCCGAATTTATCATGAAGCCTTAAAGTGGCTTCGTTACCGGGAAATACGCTTGAAACCAGTGTCCAGATTCCATTAAGTTCAGATGAGGCAATTATTTTCTCCATCAGCTGGGAGCCTATTCCTTTTCCCCGGAAATTGCCTGCTACATAGATGCTTAATTCTGCCACGCCACGATAGACTTCTCTAGCTGAAAAAGAGGTCAAAGCTGCCCATCCGTTAACTATTCCATTTTCTTCAGATACAAATCTTGAGTGAGGAAGATACTTCGAATCCCATTCCTGCCAAAAAGGGACTTTTGTTTCAAAGGTTGCATTCCTGGTTTCAAGGCCCATCCTGTATATTTCAAGTACTCTTTCACTGTCGCTTTGAAGCATATCTCTTACCATATTTCTCCACATTAGCAGATCAATTTTCACTATTCCTTATAAATAGCTAACACCTCAATCCTGTTGTTATCGGGATCGAGGGTTTCAAATTCCCAGTACCCGTCACCTGTTTTTCTTGGCCCTTTTAATATTTTATATCCATCTTTTTTCAATTCAATTAATTTTGAATTTACCAGCTCCATATTTTCCATCCCGAAAGATAAATGGATAATTCCCTGGTATTGCTTCCCGACCGGGTCGTTCAGGTTCTCAGGAATGCCGGGCATCTGCATTATCTCAATCCGTGCTCCTGACTCAAAAGAAACAAAATAGCTTTCAAAGCTTCTCTCCGTATTAGTATACTTTTTATTTGCCAGGCCGTTGAAGTACTTAACATAGTAGTCCTTAAGCTTTTCCAGCTGCGATGTCCATATGGCAACATGATCGATAGGCATTACTTATTATATTTTATTCTATGGTTTTAGCTCGCCGATATTTCTGAAATCTGCAGTTACAGTATGACTTGGGTTATGAGAAGTGACTGCTAATCCAAGGTAAATCTTTGATGGCAGGTCAAGCGTAAAAGTTGTATATTTTTTCCAGTTTTTTCCATCTGTACTATAGTAGCCCGTGAAATCATTATTAATACGCTGCAGCCTGATCCATGTATTTGGATATAAAACAGGGAATTCAGGTTTACCTAAAGAACTTTTCGGATATATTGCTTTCATTGCACTATCTTTTACCATCCTGTACTGATATTCATAACCGCCATTATTGTTATTTCTGGGGTTATTATTGGAGAAAACCTGGAAAAAAATATGCCTGCATCCCGGAGTAAGATCCTCCCGCGCCATTAATCCCGCTTTGGTATAAAGATTAGCAGCACTCAGGCTTTCAACCCTCGTAACAAAATCAAAATTCCCGGATCGTTCGATATAAGCAAAATTGAATTCATCTTTAACTCCCCAAATATCAGTTCCCCCGCCTGTAATATTAAATCCATTCCCTGCAATTCTGACTGACCCTGCAATTGAAGGATTTCCAATATTACTATGTTTAAAATTCGCCAGAGGAATTGCCTTGAATTTCAATGCAGGAGCTGTGGATTTTTGATTATCCTGAGATAAAGCATTGGATCCTGTGATAACTATCAGGAGTAACGCAATAAAAAGAGTAGTAGTTTTTTTAATCATGGCATGATAATTTTAAATATAAAATTGAACTTAAAATTAAGGTTTTATTTTTTATGCAACAGATCTTGAACCTTTTCATTGTTTTTCCAAACTAATTTTCAGTCATCAGCTCTTTTATTTCAGAAAGGTGCAGTTTCAGATGCCTTGGGAAATCAATGATCATTTCATTAAGTGTTACTTTTTCACCAGGTCCGGAGATCCAATCATTATCCAGTTTGTCAGATCTGACATTTTTTATAACATGACAAATATGCAACAGCGTATACTTCCATAACTGAATCAAAATTGGCCATTCCTCATTCTGATAATCCTGGATGGCTATCCATCTGTCATTATTTCCCAAAGTTGCATAGTTTGGAAAAATCAATGGCACAGGTTGATACTGAAGATGAACAATCCTGTGAATGTTATTGGAAGCAGAGTCAATGATGTGTCCGACAATCTGCTTTATTGTCCTGTCCTGTGAGTTTTTTCTCTGTGAGATTATTACTTCCGGGAGGCTGTTCAAAACCGGTTCCCACTCATGCACCAACGACAGAATTTCGCTGCAATTCAGATCTGTCTCTTTCATGATTTTCCGGTTATCATTATTTAAAATTTATTTTCATTTTTCCTTACCATTTCCATTTACCTTATTCATCAGATCTTCGAGGTAATCGGCCTGAATCTCCTGTATCTCAAGCAGTTTTTTATTCTGGTGAACAATCATATGGTCAATTTTCTCGCTCAACAGTTTAATTTCCAGCTCAGCTTTCAGGTTTATTTTATAATCATTTTCCCCTCTTAACCTGTCCTTTTCTTCTTTTCTGTTCTGGCTCATCATGATTATCGGAGCCTGGATTGCTGCCAGGCAGGAGAGTATAAGGTTTAAAAGAATAAATGGATAAGGGTCAAAAGATTTTGTCATCAGAATCAAGACATTAATTGCCATCCAGAAAATAATAAATATAAAGAAAATTATTATAAAGGTCCAGCTTCCTCCAAAAGATGCTATCCTGTCCGCAAGTTTCTGTCCAACTGTCTGTTTAATTCCGATGGCTTCTTCAATATTCTCAGATAGTAGTGAATTATTTTTGATAGCATCCATTACATCTTTATCAAGTGAATCAATTTCTCCGCTTTCCTGGGTTACAAGCGAGGAAAGATAATTCCTTCTGTAATGATTTAATTCGTCTAATGAGATATAACAATCTTCATTGAACTGGGGGTATTCTGATTTTATGAGATTGAAGATTCCTTCACGCAGATCGATGGCTTTTACTTCCTCCCCTAATTTTATTTCTTTATTTGAGATACAGCTTTTCATGAGAATAATTTTAAAAATTGACTGATATTGATATTCCGGTCAGAACATATGGTTAAATGCTTTTGCCACAATAAATGCGGCTGCTGCAGCGGTTATTCCAATCAAAGTTACTTTTACTGCTCCCTTAACCGGGGCTGCCCAGTTGCCCGGCTTTTAAAATACCCAAAAAGGAAAAGGCAAATAACTGTCAGAAAAGCGGAGACAAATAATCCCTGGTATGGTGTCCGGGTGAAAAAATAACCCGATAACGGAATCAGGCCACCGACAATATACGATAATCCTATTGTTGCAGCACTGTTCCTTGCCCTGTTAATGTTTGGCTTTTCCAGCCCTAATTCATATTTCATCATAAAATCGACCCATTTATCTTTGTCTTTTGCCATTTCATCGGCAATAATATTCTGAGTAGATTCATTCAGCCCGTATTGGGCAAAAACGACTTTTACCTCTTTCTTTTCTTCTTCGGGAATATCCTCTACCTCTTCAAATTCTCGTTTCAGTTCAGATTCATAATGTTCCTGTTCTGTTTTACCTGCCAGATAACCGCCCAGCCCCATGGCAATGCTGCCTGCTACAATTTCTGCAATGCCTGCAGTTATAACAATCGAATTATGCTGAACGGCGCCGCTTAATCCTGCAGCCAGCGCAAACGGAACAGTCAGACCGTCAGACATACCTATTACAATGTCAGTGATGAATTCCGAACTTCCAAGATGCTCTTCCTTATGAATACCTTTTGTAATTGCCATTATTTTAAGATTTATTTCAAAAAAATTGTTTTCCTGACAATATTATCCGGGGTTTTTCAACAAGTAATACAATCCCTATAAATATTAAAAGAAGAACTGTATGAAACCCAACCCGTAACAGATACACTTCCGGTTTGGCAACGGTACTGATCACGTACAAAAGAACAGAAAGACCCAGGTAGCCGGCAAATTTTAATAGGTTATACTTTACCGGGAAATACTTCTGACCAATCAGATAGGAGAGGATCATCATAGACCCGTAACAAATGAAAGTTGCCCATGCTGAACCATAGTATCCGTAAATCAGATGTGAAGAGCTGAGAGGGATCCACCAGAAATTCAGAATAAGTGTAATAACAGCTCCGATAAGCGAAAGCCATGCTCCCCAGGATGTTTTAGCAGTGAGTTTGTACCATATTGAAAGGTTATAATATACACCAAGAAAAAGGTTTGCCATCATTAATACCGGTATTACACCTTTCCCTTCCCAGTATTTCTTACCAACAAGAATCGGCATTATAAAATCATTGAGATAAAGCATGGTAACCAGGAAGATCAGAGAAACGATAATTATGAAATAATCCATAATCCTGGCATAGACTTTCTTTGCGTCTTTTTCCTTTGCCTGAGCAAAGAAGAAAGGCTCGGCCGCATATTTGTAAGCCTGGATAAATATGGTCATCAATATTGAAATCTTATAACAGGCAGCATATATACCAACCTGATAGGATGCAATATCTTTTGGCAGAAGATATCGGAGCAATAGCCGGTCAAAAGTTTCATTTATAATTCCGGCCATTCCTGCAAAAAGTAACGGGAAAGCATAAAAAAGCATTTTCTTCCAGAGGTCGGGATGTATTTTCCACCTGACAGTGGAAATCTGAGGCAGAAGCATAACAAGGGTTATGCAGCTTGCAAAAAGGTTTGATATAAAAATATATTCAATTCCCCAGTGCGGCCTGTAAATAAGATTTATGAACCGTCCTGGGAAAGATTCAGGATAATGTTTCATTACGAAAGGACACAGGAGAAGGAAAAAAAGATTGAGGCCAATATTGATTGCGATATTTGTCATTTTAATCCAGGCAAAACGGGCAGGCCTGTTTTGAGCACGGAGATGTGCAAATGGAACAGCCGAAAGTGCATCGAGGGCAAGAATCCATGCAAACCAAATAACATAATCAACATGGCGGGGATATTCTATCCATCGGGCTATATCTCCCGAGAAGGATAACACTACTACCAGAAACAGAACGGACGAAATCAAAAGAGAGATCATTCCTGTGCTGAAAACTTTCTGCTTGTCCTGCTCATGCTCATTAAACCTGAAAAATGCCGTCTCCATACCATAAGTAAGGATCACCATGAGGAAAGAAGCATAGGAATAAAATACGTTAACAGTTCCATATTCCCCCGGCAGGAATACCCTTGTGTATAGTGGAACCAGCAGATAGCCAAGGATACGGCCCAGAACGCTGGGGATTCCATAAATGGCAGTCTGACCGGCAAGACGTTTTATTGCTGTCATGCAGTCAAAGGTAAATAAAAGAGCTAATTATTTGCTTACAGATAATGAGAAATAGTGTAAGCTGTTTGATTACTAAAAAGATTCCTCTTCTCTCAATAAATCGGGATAACTTATGAAAGTTCTCAGGTTTTTGTTACACAGTATGCACTGAGGCAATCTGCTCTGTGTGTCTCTGTGCTTCTCCATGTACCTCTGTGTAAGTTTTTGTTTTATCTTTAAGAGAGAAACAAATTTTAACCTTTCGATACAGGGATAAAGAAATCTTCTTTTTTAAGATTACATTTCTTTGCAACTGTCTTGCTATAGGCCAACCTTCCAGCATTTGAATTCCTTGAATCAGATCCGAAAGTAAACTTCAATCCGGTTTTTTTAGCCATTAAAATGAATTTGTCATGAGGGGTATGTGACATATCATTTATTTCGATGGCAATTTTCCTTTTTGCGGCTGCTGAGATTATTTGCTGCATACGTTCTTCAGTCCATAAAGTATAATAATCGCGGGCTATGCAAACCGGGAGAAAGAGCGGCCATGCGAAGATATTAATTGGCTCATTGTTGAGTATTTCCATGGCATAAGCCATATAGTTTTTCATAAACTCCTCAGTGTCTTCGATATAAGTATCAAACTGCCAGATTTGCAAGATTTCTCCATTCCCCATCGGCACTCTTTGAGGGTCCATAAGGATATAATCAACTTTTGATAAAAGCTCAGGAGAAAAACGTTTGGACCAACCCAGATCAATTGGCTGTAAACCAGCATAAACCGGGTACTTTCTAAGTTTTTCGATATATCTTTTAAGGTCAGCATCATTTCTAATGGCCCAATCCGCTGGATGATCCACAATTCCGAATTTTACATTTCGTGCTTTGGCGATCCCCATGGCCCTTTCTATTGTGAAATCATTAGTAAGGTGAACGTGAAGATCAATTAATGGGAAATCATATTTCTCCTGAACTTCCACATTCCCGAGCAATGGAGACATAAACATCAT
This sequence comes from uncultured Bacteroidales bacterium, assembly GCA_963747625.1. Classification (GTDB taxonomy): domain Bacteria; phylum Bacteroidota; class Bacteroidia; order Bacteroidales; family VadinHA17; genus LD21. The sequence continues at coordinate 10,031 of CAVVGP010000114.1, forward strand.
ACCACCGGCAATACCGGCATTCCTAATAAAAGTACGTCGTTTCATTTTGTTTAATTTAGGTTGAAATATAACTATTCAAAGTGCTCAAAGCAAGTTTTCAACAGATAGAGCCAGCAAGGTTAAAATTAAACTATTTATTTCTGAAAACTGATGTCAACGACAATATTTTTTAATAAAGAAAAGGCAGAGAGCAACAATAAAATTGCTTCGTCAAAGGTTTGACCAATTATAAAGGGAAACAATGAAATCAAGCAGACCTCATCCTAATTTTCCACTGGTTCCTGATAGAGCCCGAATATATTTCCTGACGGGTCACTGAATCTTGCAGTAATTTCGGGGAAATCAACTCCTACAGGTTGCACAATTTTACCACCCTGTGCAATAATTGCTTTTACTGTGGAAGCAACACTGTCAACCATAATGTAAATAAGTACTCCGGTTTCTGTTGATGGATTCCGTCCGGGCACCCATGTTCCGCTAACATTATTTATTGTGTCATCAAAGGCGATCTGGCCATTGCTGCGTTCCCTGATCTGCCATCCGAAAACTTTTTTGTAAAAAGATGCTGAAAGCAAAACATCAGTTGCCGGGATTTCTACGTAACAAATTTTACCATTAGCTGAAGAACGGGGCTTACTCTTGTCCATATAACTTTAAATTGAAAATAAAACTTCTAAACTTTAATAACCCGAAAACGCATTCTGGAAAGTCGGAGCTCAGAATGACTTTTTGATGCTCCCTTCCCTGAATGCCATATAGTTGAATTATATAACAAAAATCTGAATGGATTGTTTTTTTGAGCTTTGCCGGGAAAATTGAAGATTAATCTTTAATCTGCTATAAAGCTGTTCATTTTAAACCTGAATTCCCAGACAATAACTATCAGGCAATCATCCGACAGCAAATGAGAATGAGGTTGGTTCTTTCTATTTTGAAATTGCAACTCCTACAAATGAATCGGCTGTTCCGTAATATAAAAACCATTTAGCATTAAAATAAACCAGTCCTTCCGAAAATGTTGTACCTGACTTATATTGACCTGAAATCTCATGAGGCAGGGTAGGTCTCAATAAACAGGTATCGGACCGGGAAATGCCTTTCCAGGATTATTAACATCAAAAACCACTTTTCCAACGGAATATGTTCCTTTTGGCACATTGACGGCAGCATCGTTCATCTTCGGAATTTTTCCCGTTATAGAATAGCACAATACCTGCATCATTAATTATTGCAGGTGGTCCGCATTCGGTAAGTTTGCTGTCGAATTTATTTTTTCTCGGACTTATAACCGGGACAAGATCTCCGTTTTCATTCATTGTCGGATACCAGTCAGTAAGATTATCTGACCATGCAAGATTGACAAAATTCTCACCCCAGTACATCCAGTATTTCCCATTAATTTTGCAGCAACAGATCGATTTCCAATTTTTTTTGTAATAATTGAACCCGATTTAGACCATATATCAAGAAACTTCCCGTTATAGGCTTTCGCAAATGCCGGACCTTTCTTTTCCCAGTGAATAAGGTCTTTCGAGAAGGCAATACTTAATCTGGCAATTTTATAATTCCACGAAGTATAAGCTAGGACATACAAACTGTCTTCAGTCTGAACAATTCTTGGATCCTCACATCCTCCCGGCTAGTCATATTTCATAAATTTGCTGCTGTCGGGATATAAAACAGGTGTTGGAAATTTCGTAAAATGAATTCCGTCTTTACTATAAGCCAGACCAATCCTTGAAGTTCGACCTCCTAGAATTGCTGCCGGATTATCTTCACTGCGGTATAGTAAATAAATTTTATTGTCTTTGACTATGGCTGCCGGGTTAAATACATCCGCTTTCTGCCATTTTACGAGCTGATGTTTTATCGGATCAATAAATGTGAAAGAAGAATCAGCCTTTAGAACAGGATTTTCGGCAGGTTTATAAAATGATTTAAAATCCCATTTTACTGCCTGAGGATTATTCCATTCCAGAGTCAGTATTAAGAACAATAAATAAAAAATTCCTCTTTTCATTGTATTGTTTTATTTGAAATATTATTAATCCTTTGAATTTTTGGTTTGATTGCAAAGGTACATAATGTTTGGCTTCATGAATGACAAAATATTAATCCGGAATTGATAAAGCAGGAACAGTCAAGCCATGGCGTAGCCTTTCCAAATCAACTGGTCAAAAAATTGATTTGCGTTATTCTATGATAGCATTACTTGGTGATTTTAATATTTTCAGGAGTATTCATCCAATATTTATCTTTACCTGAAAATGTAGAAATGCAATTTTTTTCCAGTGGCTTAAATTCCATATAGCAACTGTCTTTTAATTGCAAAGGTTTATTATATTCCTCTACAAATAGTTCCCGGTACTGGTACAACTCGATCGATTTTCGCTTATCCACGATATTTCCATCTGCATCTGTTACATTAAATACAGTAACCTTGATGGAATCATTTTCATGGTTAACATCCTCATCTTTTAATCTGATAAATACATTCGACCCGTTGACCTGGAGATGGTTGATTTTCACCTCCTTTTTACCTACTGTTATTTCATAGTTTTCCTTTCTGGATCCAGATTCCCTGTCGACCTTATTATTAAAATGAAGAACCACAGTCGACATTAAATTACTTTGAGTATCAAGATATGAGTACAAAATCCTGAAATATGTACTGTCATTTGAATCAATAACATTGAAAATATTGTTGAAAGAAATATATTTCAGGCACAAAAGGGAGTCAGCAGGATTTTCATAACCATATTCAATATCAATGTTAAACATTTTCTTTGCTTCCGCTCCTATGTATATTATAGTAACAGGTGTACTCGAGTTTATGTATTGAATAATCTCTTGGCTGGATATAGATGGAACCGAACCTGCAAGAGAGTCACCTGTAACACTATGTCTTAGCCACTGAAATCTATCTTATAGAGTATTAAATTGTTGTCTAAGAACCTTAACAGGATCTGAAAAATTGTGATTCATCAGATAAATCAGTGGAAAAAGTTTCAATGAATGAGAATGATCGTGTGTTGAAATTCCTTATGGCATCGTGAACCATTAAAATGAAAAGTTCATTTCCGTGACTGGTCGTCGAGTCTTGCCTTGGGGATTGTTTTATTTGGATCATTACAGTTCGGAGTGAACTACTCATGTCATAATACGGAGAGATATTTATTCTTGGGAAATCCGTGTTCTTTTTAAAATCGAGCAAGCCGGTATTTATTTGAAATGTGATTCTGAAGTAAATCCATTGTCGAATGTCTGAATATTGCTTCATTAAGATTTATATAATTGTTACCTTCTTTTTGATAATCTCTGTAATATGCAATATAATTGTAAGGGTTAAAAGGATAATTATCTGGTATTTTTCTTATTGCTTTTCTGATAATGGCAAGTGAATTTAATTTTTTCCGGGAAGCTATAACTTTGACTTCACCAAGATCCGTAAACCACAGGAGCTTAAAAAGATTTTATTTACCTCTTTATCGTTCAGATCTTTAAAAGCAATGGGATTTTGCTTAAACCCAATGCATGTTATAAATAAACTATCATCCTGGAAATCGGGATTGCGGGCAATCTTAAAATCACCGTTCGCATTTGCATAAACGCCCATCTGATTGTTTTTAAGTTTAATTGTAGCGAATGGAACCGGGTGGGAAGTAGCTGAATTGATAACTTTCCCATCGATGAAATCAGCAGATTGCGGATAAATAAGTGCCGGATTCGCCTGCCATGTCAGGAAAAGGGGGAGCATTAAAAATCTCAGAATAATAGCCATCGTATTTGAGATAATATTCAGACACATTAAAATTAATCAATCCATAATAAACCTGCAATAAATATATTACTTCAGTTATCCGGGGAGGGAATTTGGCATTTTTTTGTCAAAGGCAGCAATTTACTAACAGAGTTGTCAATTAAAAGTAAAAATTATTTTAAGGTTGTTTAATAATGAACAAGAAAAGATAAATAGCCATTCATTCATCCTACTCTTCAAAATCGAGATTTTCAGGTTTTTCAGGAATGGTGGTTGCTCCGGAATCCGAAGAAACTTTCGTCAGTCCCTTTGCCTATAATTTCAAATGAAACATTATCAAACCAGATCTTTCCAATTCCATTTATTAATACTCCATAGTTTAATGTTCCGCTTTCTGCGGGTACATCCATGATAATTTCACATTTAGTCCAGTCGGATGTGCCTTTTACAGGTCTGTCATACATATTGTCAAAACCAAGTGATTCATTACCTGTTTTAGCATCGATTCGCAGCCACATTCCTGACCAATCCGCCACATGTTCAGATTTGATGTATCCGGTCATCTTAATTCTCGTTCCCATATAGTTTTTAGCAATGCATCATTGCATTATTGTGTAGAATCCTTCAACGTTATTTTCCAGTGATTCAAAAAATGCACTTTTTTCCCCGCTTTCAAAAACAGTGCTATCCAATCCTGTTTTATAACTGAGCATAAGGCTTCCTGCTTTGAACCAGCTTTTTATAATTTCATCAGATCGGGTAAATCCCAAAAATAAGAGAGTGACCGAGGAAAGAATCAGGATTCTTTTTAGCGTTTCATTGTGGTAATTATTAAATTATTACTCTGGTTTGTATGTTTTATTTAAAATTAATGACTGAGTTACTATAACGTGTCTGCATATTTTATAACACTTTACTTTGTTTCATATCCCGATTTCCCTTTTAGAAATATTAATTTAGATAAGATAGAATTTGCATAACTGTGGGTTTAAACCCACGCACAACTTCTGGGTTAACAGATCAATTCAAATAAGAAAATCAAAAAACATTTATATTACATTCATTATCAATAATATATAAACATATTTATCAAGTTAATGCATCATCAGTAATTTGTAAAAATAAACACAGGCCGGTTAATTTGTTTAATAATTGATTAACAAATATTGTGCCAGAATATTTAAGGATAAAGGGATTAGTGATCAGTAATCAGTGATCAGTAATCGGTGATCCGTAATCAGTGATCAGTAATCGGTGATCAGTAATCAGTAATCAGTGATCAGTAATCGGTGATCAGTAATCAGTAATCAGGGAACACGAAAGATAAAGTACCTTTCAGATTTTATCTGACATTAAAATCAAAAGCGCCTTTCTTAAATTGATGCCATATTCAAGATATGCCTTCAGACAGGCAAGAAAGTTAGCCCAGCCTTCAGTATTGCCTTTCAGCCATCTTATTCCGGCTTCATCATTTTCCCTTCCTTTTTCTGTTATAGTGACAAGGGTTGAATTCCTTTTTTTTTGGGTTAAGATCATTTCTACCTTGAGTTCAGCGCCATCCAAATCCCAATAAAAGGATATATAGTTGGGTTTTTCAATTTTGCCCACATGTACCGGGAAATTCGTTTCAAATTCAGGAAACTGCGGTATGATTTCCCTGTCTTCTTCCATTTTTCCGCTGCTTTTTGAAATAAAATAATTTGACATTTTAGCAGGGTCCATTATGGCTTCGAATACTTCATTCACGGGTTTTGATATTTGCAATGCCGTTTTTATTTCAAGGATCTGATTTTTCATAAAGACCGGTTTAAATTATTTAATTCTAATGATCTTAAAGCGAGATTTCTTTACAGACGGTACTCGTAGTTTTATTTCAGGGGCAAAGAGTTTTTAATATTTATTTTCGCAATCATTCATTCCTCCAAATTCCACCTGGATTGTAGAGTGTTCTATATCAAACTGTTCATGGAGATAATGCTGAATGGAGCTGATAAAATTAAAATCCGTTGTCACTGAAGTGGTAAGATGTACTGTAAGGGCAGCATCGGTGGTTCCTGTTGACCATATATGAAGGTCGTGAATGCCTGTCACTTCTGGCAGGTTTGCAAGATAATCACGCACATTTTCAATGTTTATGTTTTCGGGGACAGCATCAAGAGCAAGATTAACAGAATCTATTAACAAGTTATATGAACTGTACAATATAACTGTGATAATTGCAAAAGAGACCAGTGAATCAATCCACTGGATACCTGTAAGTGTCATTATAATGCCTGCTGCCACTACACCCATTGATACCACGGCATCGGCTACGAAATGAACGAAAGCGCTCCGGATATTCAGATCGTTCTTTTTCCCTTTCATAAACAGCCAGGCCGTAAATGCATTTATTACTATACCGATTGTTGCCACAACCATCATGCTATTAGTATTAATGTGCAGCGGAGTATGAATTCTTTTAATGGCCCCATATAAAATAAGACCGACTCCTGCTAGTAAAACCAATGTATTAAGCAGCGCAATAAGAATTGTGGAACGGCGAAATCCATATGTAAATTTCAGTGTTGGCTGCTTTTGGGATAAAATAACAGCGATCCATGAAAATACAAGAGCCAGAACATCACTGAGATTGTGACCGGCATCAGCTAAAAGCGCCATTGAGTTCGATAAATAGCCTGAAAGTGCTTCAGCGACTATGAAAATAATATTAGCTGTAATGCCTATTTTAAAAGCTGTACCTAAATTAATATCATGATTATGAGAATGAGCATGTTCCATTATTCAATGTCTGGAAATTTTCCGAACTTCAACACTGTTGCCATCACCCTGTAATACAGGGCTGCCTTTTGCAAATTCAACTGCCTCGTCAACTGAATCTGCTTTAACTATAACGTAACCGCCCAGCGTTTCTCTGATTTTACCAAAAGGGCCGTTTGTAACAATATTTTTTGGCCAGACAACTTTCGCATCAGCGAAAAGGAATCCTTTGCCGCCTGATAATTTATTTTTGGCGGCAATTCCGTCCATCCATTCTTTTGTCTGTCTCATCCAGATTTCTATTTGTTCAGGTGATGCAACTTTGAGGCCATCTTCGTGTCTGAATATCAAAATATATTCGTCCATTTTGTGTTAATTTGAATTGAAAGATTTTAAACAATAGGAAATTATGCTTTTTTAATATGGTATCACTGTAATATTCCTGTCATTTTTACCTTTATTTAACAATCTATTCTGAATCTTGTTTAGTTCTGATAAATCTTGGTATCCAGCGAGGAACATTTTTCTTATATGCCCTGTAATCATCACCGAACTTTTTTTGCAAATCAGGTTCTTCATAGAGTCTAAACCAGATATTATTTATTATGAAAAATATCAGTGCCCATTTGAATATGTTCAGTGACAAAATTGCAATTGATTCTCCGGTTAAAACAACTAAGACTCCTATTATCATTGGATTCCTTACTTGTCCGTATATCCCATCAGTTATAAGTTCATTGGTCGGGCTCCATGGAGCCAGTGTTCCTTTGCCGATTCTGATAAATTTTGATACTGTAATTATCATAATGTACAATCCGACAACCATGATAACAAGACCTGCCAAAAGTGCTGAAAAATGTTTTACTGTTATGTTTGATTCTATACTCAGGGGCACTATAATCAAAACGATTACAGGAAGAATAAATGAAGATATTTGTTTTAATATGGGTTTCATCGTTTGCAATCTTATTTATTATCTGACTCAGGCTGGCAATTTTCAAATATGACCCGATATATTGCAGCTTTGGTTACTTATCAGACACGTAGCGATTATACCAGAATAAAGACACATCTGCATAAGAATAAGTTTCTGTTTTAATAAGTTTAGGGCTGAAGAATTTTTTATCCGTCATGTGAACTATTTCGAGGGCAGTTTTATCAATACCAAAATTGTAAGCCGTAGCAAGAAACTTTACGAGTCCTGGTTCATCCAGCCTGTTCAGATTAAATTTCTTTTCACATATTTTTATAAATGTTATCAGATAAATGACCTGGCCTTCAGGATCTTCAAGATCACTTATAATTGATTTCCTGAAATCTTTAATATTATCATAATCAGTTGGGGTTTTAAATATTATTCCCGATCGCCGTCCAAGGTAAGTTGCTGATTCGTCTCTTATTGTCTCAGCGAAAGATGGTTTCATTTGGAAAGCCCCTATTGAAAAATCTGAATATTCTTTGCCAAGGTTGACATACAATGTTTTAAGCAAACCAATTTCAATTTCATCTTTAATTGCAGAATAACGAACCAGTTCAGGAAAAACAATCGCTATGGCCAGCGGATAAGAGATATGATTTTTAGCAAGAAGCGGTTCTATCCGGCTACTGTTCTCCTTTTCATAGATTGTTGCTTTTTTCCAATCATCACCAAACAGGTCCTCGTAATTGACAGACTGTGACCAAGCAAATCGCAGGAATCCTGTAAAAAGAAGGGTAAATATCAATATTTTCACTTAATGGATTTTTAAACCGCAAAGAATTCAAAGATATCAATGAAAAGGTTTTTTAATTCAGTTCTAGAAAAGTATCTTGCATAGCATAATTGCATTTCTCTTCGGAGAATAATACAAATATGCCAGGTAAACCTGGCCATTTACTTTTATCAGGTGGGGATTAAATAGTCCTGACAAAACCGTACCATCGCTGAAAGTCAGTGTACCATACTTGTAAGCAGCATATTTCGTATTATTCGTATTTACAAACAAATCTTTAACACCTGCAGCATCAGGCTTAAGCGTTAATAGTACATTATTGGACAAATCAATAATTTTATCGGAAGTTGTGAAAAGAATATCGTCATATTTGACATTGCTGTTGAGTGTCCCTCCGGTTGATTTGAGAGGATCGTATGTTACTCCCGGAATGTTTGTAACCAGTTTTGGCATTAGACTCGCCGGCCCTCCTCCCTGAACCATTTTTTGCTGCATTTCCTGGGCATACTTCATCGACAGATCCATTCTCTCCTGATCTGTTTTTGCATTTTTAATTTCTTGTTCCATCTTCTTCCCCTCGGCCTCACTCATTGGTACATTTTCAACAACTATTGCAGCAAATTTATCTTTTGGTTTTGTTACTTTGAATTCTCTGATCTCGCTGTAAGGGCCATAGTTTTTACCACCGAATCTGATAAGGTATTTTTCACCTGATTTAGTAATGTAGTCATTATTGGCCCATTGGTCTGTTGATTTTGATGCATCGTCCTTATTCATATTGTCAAATCCTGCTAACCTTGGATCTCCCTCTTTTATCGGTCCCTGGGTTACTCCATCTTTAGCTATATAAAGGTTATCGTTGATCCTGTCTTTCACAAGCAGTGATCCGTCGTCTTTTACACTGATGGTTACCTCGGAATACATAAGTTTCAGATTACCTCCTAGATACAGAATGAGTTCAGGCTGATCGCAGGCACATTTGGGTTCAGGTTCTTGTTTCTCAGTTTTTGAGCCTGATTCAGGTTTTCCTGTGGCACTATTTGTCACAGATTTCGAAACCTTATTTAATAAACGGTTGACCTGTGCACCGGCGGGATTCACATAAATAATGCAAATTACCAGGAGAAATAAGATTGACTTTTTCATAGTATAAGCTTTATTTTAGATTCAAATTTAAATAATACTTTTTTGATCTGGTCAATGCATTTATTATCTTTCTTTCAGTGATTAGGGTTACCCGCCAACTGGTCTTTTACATTAAACAATCTTTTTAGAAGGAAGTTTGAGAAATTAAAAATAATCTTATTATCGAGGCGAATAAGTCAAAATAGAAAGTTTCAGTTCCCAAACCTCGGGTTAACAACATTATTGTAGATGGATCCGAAAGTGTAAGTAAATCCGAAATAGGCATAATATGAATAATCTGTTGCCTGCATTTTTCGCTGAAGGAGAACGTCTTCAAGGGTGGATACACCCAGAGGGAGTGATATCTGATCATGCACAAAAGCAAAGCTTCCGCTCATATTGAAAGAAAGCCCTTTTACAATTCTGAGATTTGTACTCATATTAAGGCGAAGGTTATTATATGTCCAGTTGAAAAAATAATTACTCCAGGTAAGTGAAGTGTTTACAGAACCCCATTTCTGAATAATAGACAAATTTACGGACAATGATTGTTTAGCGAGTGTTTCCTTAAGTTTATACAGCGTTGTCATTTCCGAATAATTATTGATCTCACACCCTACATTGTATAAAAACCTTAACTGCCGGCGAGTGGACTGAGAATATGGGAAAAAGTCATATTCAATTCCAGGCATAATCTTTACAGACAGATCAAAGTTGCTGTAACTCGATGTCAGGATGTTTGTCAGTCCTCCTGCTGACCAGTGATCATTAATGCTCTTTACGTACATGAGATACAAATATTCTTCCCGGATCGTGCTCCTGTAAACTGTATCTAAATAAACATTCCTGTTAGTCTGCAGATCGAGACTTATGCTTGATTGAAATTTTGATTTTTCAGTGATCCTGTTTGCGGATATAGTACCGTCCATATAGGTATAATTATACGATTTTTGTCCATATGATGAGGCATACATGCTTGCGCTGTACACCCAGCTGTTCCATTTATCTGAAGAAACTGTTTCACTGAGCGGCTCACTGAAATTAATGCTCATGAACTTAGCTAAAGGAGTTTTTGCAACATACCGCATTAATCCAAGTTTAAGTGTCTTTGCCTGTTCTGCCCTTCGCATATCATCAGTTTCATCGGGGCTAAAGCTGCATTTTAATGTATCAGCCATTCCTTTGTACTTTCCCTGTCCTACAATGAAAAATGTAGAAACATAACCGCCGGAACCTGTATTTTCCTCAGTCGTAATTATGTATACATCTGCAACTTTGATATCTCTTACATAATTTATGAAAGGGATCTCTTTTTTAATGAAATCGCTGGCATCCATGAATACATTCAGGGCATTTTTTCGCAGAGTGTCATTTTCAGCAGAATTTACCTGTGAGAATACAGGAAAGAAAATAGCAAAGAACATCAACAAAAGCACTAATTTTTTCATGGTTTTGTAGATTGTAAGTTAGACATTACTTTTCTAAAGCTAATTTACGAAGAGGATTTGATTTTTGCAATTTAATATTTTGTTTGACAACAAATTAAATTATAAAAAATCCGGTACCGCAGAACAAGTACCGGATGTCATTGAAGAATCGAGGAATGAAAAACAAGAAGTTATTTGTGTCTGGAAGAGTTTTCAGTAACCGGCTCAAGACCATCATTTGTCATTATCCATAAACTGTTGCCGGATTCCCATGTTGATTGAAGATATTCGTCAGACTCATTTCTGAATGATGAGTGAAGCAGAATCCTGGGATCTTTTTCAAATTTCAGAATGGTACCCTTCGGAATGTAAAGGTTTATGCCAATGTTGTCGGCTGACCACCTTCTCCCTGCCGGGCTGGTAAAGTATTCATCAAGATGAATAGTATCGTCTTTAATACGGTAATTGTACATCAAGCCATCTGTTTTTTTCATAGCTTCCGGCTCGGTACGACCCGCTGAACGTTTTTCTACTACTATTCTGGTTGATCTGTTATCCGATTTGTCTATAGCTAAATAAGGACGTATATACAATTCTTTAATTTCATCATTAATGTATACCGAATACTCGTCATGTGGTAGAGTAAAATCTTTCTGGAAGCTGAGGTCTGCAATCTTATTATCGCTTGTTATAAAAAGAGTGTCAGGGGAGTTAGGAAGGACAGTCTCCGCTGAAACTTTTGCTGTCTGAGCAAAACTGATTCCTTCATTAAAACCAATAATAGTCAGACCTGCAATGCTCATTACCCATATAATCAGCGCGATAAGGCTTACCACACCATCATTTGCCCTGAACCAGAAAATCATTTTGACACCCCAGTAGATAAGGGCAATCATTGGTAATATAAAAGCAATTGATGCCAGTACGGTTATCCATGGAACTGATGAGGGATTGACTATATAATACAGAAAATCAGAGAAATTGATCAGATTGATCCCGGAAGAGTCGATAGAGAATAATCCCGGGAATTTGAAAATGAAAACAGCTGCAAAGCTTACCAGGAAAACGAATCCGGTAATCACAAATACCACCCCGATAATTATCAGGATAATTCTCAGAATGATATAGAAGAAGCTGCCAATCGCCCTGAATATTTCGTTAATGGCACTTCCAACCCTTGATTGATTATAATATCCGGAATTATATTGGAAAGCTCCAGATATTTGTGAGTTGATGTCTTTTCTGACATGCGAATCTGATAAATGATAGGAACTGCCAAACATTTCTCTCTTTTGAGCATCTGTTCTGGCAACAGGGAGAGAAATCCACAATGCAACATAAATGATGAATCCCACTCCAAATATGGCAGCGACAATAAACAGTATCCTGAACAGAACAGGATCAGTATCGAGATATGCTCCTATACCTCCGCAGACACCGCTGATAATAAAATCGTCAGGATTGCGGTACATTCTTCTTTTCCGTGAAGTATAGACCGGTGGTATTGTCTCAGGCTCGCCATGGTCAAAATCTCCGGCCTGCCTATAATAGCTATCATTGATTCAACATTTTCCCTGGTGATCACCCCGGCAAGGCCCTTCTGTGACTGAAATATCTCTGCGATACGCGATTCAATATCCTCAATTGTCTCATTTCCGCCCTGAATGTTAGCTAAACGATTATTAATCGCCTGAAGGTAATCGCGTAATATACGAAATGCCTCGTCATCAATCTGAAACAGGATACCGCCCAGATTTATATTAATTGTCTTGTCCATTATTGTCAGTTTTAATTGGTTAGTAATAGATTATCTGGTTCTGATCAGATTGACTGATTCGACAAGCTCCTGCCACGACTTATCCAGTTCGGTCAGATACTTCCTGCCCTCTACGGTAAGTTCATAATATTTCCGGGGGGGACCTTGTTGAGATTCTTCCCAGCGATAGCTTAACAATCCTGCATTTTTTTGCCTTGTGAGGATCGGATAAAGGGTACCTTCAACCACTATTACTTCTGCCTCTTTAAGTTCCTTAATAATATCACTTGCATAACATGAATTTCTGGATAACACCGAGAGGATGCAATATTCCAGTATCCCTTTGCGCATTTGTGCTTTATTATTTTCTAAATCCATGATATTTAATTTTTAAAGTTTACAATTTCATTAGCTGTCCAAAAAAACACAGCTATATCTTTAAATTCTTTCTCACATTTTCCACTTCTTTTTTTACTGATTCTTTAATATTGTGAATATTGACCGGTTCACCTTTCATCTCAATTTTCTGTGCGGTTGTTTTCGCTTCAGGTATAACGATATATAATATTAAATATACCAATGCTCCGATTCCGCCAGCAAGAATAAAAGCAACGAAAAGAACCCTGATTATAACAGGATCTATGTCCCAGTAAGCACCAATACCAGAGCAAACGCCACCAATTACCCTGTGATCTACATCGCGGTACATGCGGTGATAGCCGGGTGATGAAAATTTTTCGCGGGCAGTCGGGCCTTCGTTGTCTGAAATATCTTCAGGAGTTCCCAGAACCAATATAACCTGGCGAACATCATCGATGTTTATCACCTGTTTATAATTTGAAAGCTTTGTCCGGAAAAGTTCTGCAATCCTTGTTCTCAATATCGGAAAGAATTTCAGAAGAGCTTTCTTCTCCGGCAAAATGGAGTTCAAGGTTCTTTAAATACCTTTTTAATTCTTCATAAGCATCTTCGTCGATGTTGAAAGAATATCCTCCGAGATTTATACTTACTGTAATTTTCATGGTGCTTTTGAATATTTACTACTGTTTAATACATGTAACATGACAATACAAAGATATAAATAAATAAATATACTATGCAATACATAGTACTAAAATTATTCAATTATTTTTATATTATTTTTTAAATGGCAGATAATCAGGAGTATAAAAATGAAATATTTTAAAAAGAGTAATAAAAATTATTTATCGAAGTCTGTTTTTGGTACAAATACGCCTTGATTGTTAGACAATATGTCACCAGGAAGACCTATTTAATTTGTTTGCTGGTTATTTGGTGAAATTGCTTTGTCTTCCTATTTTATCGGGATCCTCGCATTGACAACGTATTTTACTTATTATGTTATGGATTCCGGCTTGAATTTACCTTACTTGTAGTGTCAACTGCGAGCACAGCGAAGCAATCTTGAGCTACCCTTCAGTACTTAAATGACATAATGGAGGGCAAAACCAAACTGTGGATTGGGAACTAAATACCTGGCAAATTCCTATATTTATGCAAATATTTTTATTAATGAAAAAGAAATATAAATGGGGCATTCTGGCTGCAGGAAAAATGGCGGCAAAATTTACAAGGGGACTTCAGTTGCTGGAAGATGTAGAATTATATGCAGTCGGAGCACGTGACCAGAGCCGGGCAAAAAAGTTTGCCGATGAATTGGGTTTCAGGAAATATTACGGGAGTTATGAGGAACTGGTTTCTGATCCCGAACTCGACATTGTTTATATAGCCTCACCTCATTCATTTCATTATGAACACACAATGCTTTGCCTGAGACATAAGAAGGCTGTTATTTGTGAAAAGGCCTTTGCGTTGAATTGTAAACAGTTGGAAGAGATGATAGCTGAAGCGGCAAGCCAGAAGGTTTTTCTAATGGAAGCTTTATGGCCACCTTTCCAGCCAATTTACAGGAAAACCAGAGAGGTGCTGAAAACCGGAGAACCTGGTAAAATTGTACATTTGAACGCACGTTTCTCCTTTCAGCCACCATTTGATCCTCATGACAGGAAGTTCAATCTAGCGCTTGGAGGTGGTTCCCTTCTTGATATAGGAATTTACCCTGTAATTGATGCTCTCTATTTCATGGGAGTCCCTTCTGAGATTAAGGCAAAAGCTTCATTTACCGAAACCGGGTCGGAGGCTTCGATCAGCATAATATTTAGTTATACAGATGGACGCATGGCAACACTCTACAGCTCATTCCTCACTACAGGTGGAATAGGATGCGACATCCTTTGTGAAAACGGGAATTTACTCTTTTCAAGGGGACGCGATATGTCACAAAGACTTAAGGTTGAAATTAACGGAAAAGAAAGTAAAGAATATTCACTTCTGCCTGATGGAATGGGCTATCAGTTTGAAGCAATGGAAGTCATGAAATGCCTTGGAGAAGGTAAACTTCAAAGCAATGTAGTACCGCATTCTTTTAGCCTTGACCTTATGAATACACTCGACAGGATAAGAGCGGCAGCCGGTATTGTGTTTCCGGGTGAGAAGCTGAAATGAAAAGAAGAATAGAAATTGGTAGATGTGAAGGAGTTTGCTTAGTTGTAGATTCCTTTAAACAATGCGTTATTTTATATTGTTTTTCGACCTCATTTATGCACAATCCAAAACAATCAAAGCGTAACCAGATAAGCCAGTGTCAAAATCCAACTCAGATATAACTGCCGAAGACACCTTTTACAGGAAGAAACTTCTTCTTAGTATGATTATTCCTGGGATATTTGTTTTTATTATGTGGATGGCCAAAATTGTTGAAGTGCTTTTCGAAATCGATCTCACCCGTTTTGGAATTTATCCTCTTACGTTACGTGGTCTGCCGGGAATTCTTTTTTCACCTTTCATTCATGCAAACTTCTCACATTTATTCAGTAACTCTTTGCCCTTGTTTTTTCTCTCTGTAGCCTTGTTCTATTTTTATTCGGAGGTGGCCGTAAGAGTTTTTATCTGGACGTATTTTCTTACAGGGTTAACGGTATGGATTGCAGGCAGGGAAGCCTGGCATATAGGAGCAAGCGGCATTGTTTATGGTCTGGCGTCATTCCTGTTTTTCAGCGGCATTATAAGAAAGTACTTTAGACTGATTGCTTTATCGCTGCTTATTGTATTTCTTTACGGATCAATGGTCTGGGGGTTATTTCCGGGAGTTTACAAAGATGTCTCCTGGGAGTCGCATATGCTTGGATTCGTTTCAGGTGTTGTTCTTGCAGTATGGTACAGGAAGGAGGGACCGCAGCAGCCCTTATATGAGTGGATGGATGAGGACAACGAGATCAAAGTTGAAGAAGAGCCTCCCCTTTAAAGATTAAAGAGTAAGACAAAAGTAAAATTACAAATTCCATAATGACAGATCTCTCAATAATCATTGTATGTTACAAAGGATGGGACCGGCTTAATAAATGCCTGCGTTCTCTTGCCTTATTCTCAGGAAAAAATTTCAGTACTGAAGTAATTGTGGTAGATAACAATTCAGGAGAAGAAACTATCAGCAGGGCGGAAGAGACATTTCCAAAATTCAGATTCATATATAGTAAGATTAATGGGGGATTTGCCCACGGATGCAACCTGGGTGCTGTAAATTCTTCAGGAGAGTTCATTCTATTTCTTAATCCCGATACAATTGCATCTGAAACTGAAATTGAGAAATTATTAAATGAAGCAAAACAAAACCCTCAATACACCATACTCTCGTGCAGGCAGATAAATGAAAATGGACGAGAGAGCATAGCTCTGGGAGAGTTTCCTTCCTTCTTTAACCTTACAGGATTTCAGAGAGCAATTTTCATGCGCCGGAAATCCGGCATCGTGAATCCGGCTTCAGAAACAAGTTATCCCGACTGGGTCTCAGGATCTGTTGTCATGATGAGGCATGAAACATTCGATAAGCTGAAAGGATTTGATGAAGACTTCTGGATGTATTTTGAAGATGTCGATTTATGTCGCAGGGTCCGTGATACTGCCGGTAGAATTGCTTTTTGCAGGAATGTTACCATAGAGCATAACCATGGTGGAAGCTCAAGAATAAGCCTAAAAGTAACATCTTTAACAAAAACAGAAGTTCATATTTCACGTCATGTCTATATTTCAAAGCACAAAAAAGGATTTGAGAAATTACTAATCCAGACCTTTCTGGTCTTAAACAACCTGATATCGGGTTGTATTATGGCAATAACAGGATTGCTATTATTTTTCATTCCGAAAGTATATTCCCGGACTATGATTTTTTGCAGGTTGATCATATATTATGCCGGATCACTTTTCAGATTATCATGGATCAGCCCCAGATCAGTAAATTTCAATAAAAAAATTAAAGATTGACCTCACAGTGTAAAGAGTAATAGGCAGCCATTTCAGGTGATATAAAAAATTATGTAAAGATAAATTGAAGATATTTACTTCAATTGTTGACAAAGTCGGGCAAATCACTACCTTTAAAGCGAATTTTCAGAGAAACCTGACTTTACTATTTACGTATGAATGACAAACCTGTAGCTGTCATTACAGGGGCTAGCAGAGGAATCGGCAAGTCGATTGCAATCGCTATGGCAGGCGAAGGATATGATATTGCAGCAATTGCACGTTCTGTCGATAGTGAAGGAATGGAAAACCTCGGTCATGAGATCGAAAAAACAGATGCACAGTTTTTCCCTATAGGTCTGGATATTTCTTGCACCGGCTGCCAGTCGGAGGTAGTCGCAAATATTCTTGAGAGATACGGCAGAATTGATGTTCTGGTAAATAATGCAGGTGTAGCACCGCTTCAGAGAGATGATGTTCTTGAAATGACAGAGGAGAGCTACGATAGAGTGATGAATATAAATCTGAAAGGTCCTGTTTTTTTTGCTCAGAAGATTGCCAGGGAAATGATCTGGCTTAATCAGCAGATAACAGATTATAAGCCTGTTATTATCTTTATAACTTCAGTTTCTGCCTCAAGGTCATCAACAAACAGGGCAGAATATTGCATTTCTAAATCGGGACTGAGTATGGCATCGACAGTTTTTGCCGACAGGCTCTCGCATGATGGGATTCTTGTTTTCGAAGTACGTCCGGGAGTAATTCAGACTGATATGACTGCAAAAATCAGGGACAAGTATGACAAGCTTATAAGCGAAGGTCTTATTCCCCAAAAAAGGTGGGGACTTCCCGAAGATATAGGGAAAGCTGTTGCATCGATTTCCAGGGGTGACTGGAATTTTTCCACAGGTATGATATTTGAGATAAGTGGCGGCCTGAATATCAGCAAGCTCTGAGAGCAGTCCTGTAAATACCAGCTTATAATATCTCAACTATATTTTTTAATATTTATTGATAAAGGATCACATTCTGAGGATTGACCTTAATTTCTGACTTTTAGATTTCGAAGCGAAGAATCGTCTGATAATTTCACTTTTTTTTCGTTTAGTAATAATTTTAAAGGTGCTCACCGCCTCGGTGAAGCATAGCGGTTGATCGTTCATGCATCCAGTTATTCCAGTAGAACAATTGCACGACTGCCGCCTCAACGTAATTGGTTTTGGGTCCTGCGTTGTCAGGTCCAGCGGGAAATCAAACACCCGGAACGGCGACCCCTGTGGCCGAGGCAAGTCGGGCAGGTTATCGTTGTTCCAGTCGGCGTGGGCATCCACGTTATTACCCACCGTTGCGTTGACACCATCGTCCATCCAGCCGTTGGGCGAGGCGTTGGTATTGAGCGCCGGGAGCGTTACCAGGGTGCGGCTCACCTGGGGTGGCTGGGCGGACTGCGGCGTCGTTTAACCCGGCGAGAGCGGCGAGGGGCCGTCACTGGTGAACGACTGTACGTGGCATCGCTGATGTATTGCGTGAGGCAATGACGGACTCGCACTTCGCCGCTTTGGGCATCCACCAGTACGCGAAACATTTCGCCGCGGGCGTGGCTGGTAAGAATGACCTCCCAGCACAGACGCAGCTTTTCCCCCGGCCCGGATTCTTCTTCACCCATCTGATCCGCGCGCCGGAAGGTGCCGCGCTCTATTATCATTCCTTCGCCTATCCGCAGGTCTTTGCGATCTGGGTTTTGAGCAAATTCTTCGGAACATCGCTTCCTACCCTCATCCAGATGCAGAATCTGACCATCCTCGCCTCCTTTCCGCTGGCAGGCGCGGGTGGCTTTTATCTCTGCCGCACTCTGGCGGGCGATTACGATTGGATCCTTGATAGGCGGATTCATCTTTGCGTTCAGCCCCTGGCATGTCGCGCAAACCATGCATCACGCGCTTGGCACCGGTGTCGAATTCCTGCCCTGTTTCGTATTGTGTTATTTGCAAGCTCTGAAGCGCAAAAGCTATCGCTGGTTGGCCGCTGACGGTTCCGTCTACGCCCTCGCCGCGCTCTCCTGCTGGTGTTACCTATTTTACGGGTTCTATTTTCTGGCCTTCAACCTTCTCTACCTGCGGGTCCATCAGCATGCCTGGCCCCGCGGCTGGAATCTGCTGGCGCCTGCGCTCTGTCTGGCCAGCCTGGGCCTGATACTGTCGCCGCTGATCTTGCCGATGCTCGCCCACAGCTTTGGCACCAATAGCTATCAGCCTGGCAGCAACATTTTCGTGGCCGATCTTCTGGGCTATACGGCCTTTCCACCCGCGCATAGTTTTTCGGCCATGGGCGCCGGCCTTTTTAGCCTTCTCGGGCAATCCCTGGGAAGCTGGACCGTTTATCTGGGTCTCATCAATATCGCCTTTTGGCCTGGGGGTTGTGGAAAGCAAAGGAGGGCGAGCGCCTTGTCCTCTGGTACGCCATGGGCGGCATGATCTTTTTCGTGATTTCTGGCCAGCGGCGACGCCTTGCATTGGATGGGCCACACACTCCCCATACACATGCCCGATATCGTACTTTCGAAACTCCCTTTCTTTGCCAATGTCCGCACGCCCGCCCGCGCCATCGTTTTCGTCTATCTGTTTATGGGTGTCGGAGTGGCCGCGGCGGTTACCGCGGCGCTGAAGGCCCGGCAGACAATATTTGCGGCGCCATTCTGAGCCTTGTTCTGGCGCTGGGCTTATCGATTTCTTTCCGGCGCATCTGGAAACCACCGCGCTGTCCTGCAGCCCCACGCTTTCTATTTTGAGCAGCGATCGCGATCGGAATTTTGGCGTGCTCGATCTGCCCACCGGCTATTCGGAGCGGAATTTTTACATGGCGCAGCAGGCGTGCCATGGCCGACCCATCGTGCAGGGAACGATCGCTCGGCAGTTGGCGCCCACGCTGGGCGATCACCTGAATGTCCGGGATTTCACCGCACAACGGCGTCAACTTGTGGCCGCGCACGTCAAATATGTTCTGATCCATCATCCCACGACGACATTGTTGGACTGGGATCCGCACTATGACGGAGCGCCGGAAGGCTATCGCCGGACCTATTCTGTCGCCGCGGATGGGACGGATATGACGATTTTGCGGGTCTATTGATTTCGCGGGAGAGCTGTCGCCTTCATGCGGGCGACCGAATCAGTCTCGATATGATTTGCAGACCGAAGGCGTCGCCGCGCCGCCGGCCCGCGGATCATCAAGTCCCGGGACGGTCTTGCATTCTTTCGACGTTGCGCGGATTCTTCTTTCCACCCCTTGGACGCGATCTCAGATGTCTAGAGCCGAACACCCGTTCGTAAGTCTCGTCGTACCGGTCTTCAATGAAGAATCCGTCGATCAATTTATTAAAGCCGTCGAACTCATCGTCGCCAGCCAGAGCTGCAGATCGCGAAATTCTCTCCGTTGATGATGGAAGCCGCGACAACACACTGCTGGAGCTGCGGGCGGCCAAGGGGCGCAATCCCTCGATCGTCATCCTGTCCCTGTCGAGGAATTTCGGTAAGGAAGCGGCGATGACCGCCGGCCTCGACCACGCCAAGGGTGACGTGGTGATCCCGATCGATGTCGATCTGCAAGACCCGCCCGAATTGATCGCCGAATTCATTGCGCGCTGGCGCATGGGCGCGGATATCGTATATGGCGCGCGCATCTCGCGGGCATCGGATGGCATGATCAAACGCGCCAGCGCCAGCTATTTCTACAAATTGTTCAATATGATGTCGCCGCTTCAGATACCGTTCAACGCCG